>JBAVEE010000551.1:0-6366 GCA_049587575.1 Bradyrhizobium sp. | reverse complement strand
GGTAACGACAGCTAGAGAAACAGGAAGCCTGATCGGCAGCGACAAGGTCGAAGGAACCGCTGTGTATGGTGCGGACGATCAGAAAATCGGATCTATCGAGCGTGTCATGATTGACAAGAAGAGCGGGAGGGTGTCGTACGCCGTGCTCAGCTTCGGTGGTTTCCTCGGCATTGGCGACGATCACTATCCCCTCCCCTGGCAATCACTGAAGTACGACACCAATCTGGGCGGGTATCGAACCGGCATCACGCAAAAGCAGCTCGAAGGCGCCCCCAGATACGGGAACGACAACACCTGGAACTGGGCGGACGAGTCGCGGGCGCGGTCCGTCAACGACTACTACGGCATCCCATATGTCGCTTAGCTGCGACATTGCTCCGTTCCGGGGCTCGGCAGTACTGTTAGTTGGACCGTATGCGCGAATAATGTGGTTCATTTAGCGCACTCGTTAAGGCAGACGCATAACCTAATTTCACAAAGGCCGAAGGATCTGATGTCGAAGCTTGTTGGCCTGCCTTACGAGAGCGCTTCCGAAGGAAATCCCGCGCACCGCAACGGCGCGCGGGGAAGTTTCGTTACCGCGAGTGAGAGTTACAGCGGCTTGATCTCGACCTTGCGGAACTTGACCACACCCTTGTCGTTCGCGACGCCCTTGGCGTCCTTCAGGCCGGGGCCGTGCTGCAGGGCGATCCGGCCGCTCGCAAACTTCGCGTCCCGCACGCCATCGACGGTCTTTTGCCCATTGAGGACGACGGTGAAGGTCGAACCCTTTGCGGTGATCTCGTAGACGTTCCATTTGCCGACGGCCTTCGGCATCGGATCGACCTTGGCGAGGTTCACGATCGCTCCGGTGCCGTAGATGGGTTCGGGGCGGGCATCCCAGATGTTCACCTCATAGGCGCTGTCGGCGCCGATCTTCTCGGGGTTGGTGCAGCGGATGAAGATGCCGCTGTTGGCATCGGCTTCGACCCAAAATTCGGCCCTGATCTGATAATCGGTATAGGTGTTCTTGGTGACCAGAAATCCGTTGCCCTTGTCGGCCACGACGGCGCCGCCCTCGATCCGCCAGTTGGCGTCCCCGATCTGGTTGAAGTTGTCGAGGTTCTTGCCGTCGAACAGCGTGATCCATCCGGTTTCGCTGGAGGCCTGCGGCGAATAGGACAGCGCGGCGAAACCCGCGAGAAGCAGTGCGATGGCTGACCGGCGATTCATGTTGGTTTTCTCCCCATTCGAAGTTCGTTCTTGAGGCGAGGCCTGTTGAAAGTCCCGCATCCTTTGGATCGCGGCCGATGATAGCAGGCCGCCGATAGCCGGGGAAGCTATCGAAGCCTTGGCGGCAACCGCAGCCGTTCGCGGCCGCTCAACATGATTTGATGTCCACCGGCGGGGTGCCGGCCACGGCGTCCGCGTCAGTTCGACGAACACTTCGTCGACCGCATCGGCGCGGGAAAAGGCGCCATGGCGACCGCCCGCCGCGGGATGGTTAACCAAAGCTTAAGCCCGCACGTGGCGCCAGCGCCGAGGGATCAACCGGAAAAGCAGGTCTTTCCTCCGAAACGCTCCGTCGAGACCCGTCGCGGCGGCCTGCCTGGAACCGACCCCGGAGGAAAGAAATCGCCGACTGACGGTCCCGGCCTTAACCGTTTGTGCAACGACTGACCGCATAGTTGCTTCTTGAAGTACGATTCATGACATGCCGGGTTCAACAACTGTGACATCCTTTGGACGCGTGATTTTGGTGCGCGGATCGCTCGCGCGGATCGGCCTTATGGCGGCGAGCCCGATCGGCGTCGCCGAGATCCGGGCGACCGTCGGGCGCTTCGTCAGTATCCGCTGCGCAACTTCGACCATTGTCGCCATGATCACGGAAGTGTCGTGCGAAAACCTGCCGACTTCCGACAATTACATCGCCACCGCCTCGGTTGACCTGCTCGGCGAGATCCTCGGCGGACCGGAACGACAGAAATTCCAGCGCGGTGTCACCAACTATCCGGCCATCGGCGACGCCGTCAATCTGATCAACAATCAGGAACTGCGCACCGTCTATGCACCGAGCGGATCGGACCAGATCAATATCGGTACGCTGCAGCAGGACCCCTCGGTCATCGCCTATGTCGATGTCGAGGAAATGCTCTCCAAGCATTTCGCGGTGCTCGGATCCACCGGTGTCGGCAAATCGACCGGCGTGTCGTTGCTGCTGAACGAGATACTGAAGTCGCGGCCGAATTTGCGGATTTTCCTGCTCGACGTTCATAACGAGTACGGCCGCTGCTTCGGCGACCGCGCGCTTGTCCTCAATCCCCGCAATCTGAAGCTGCCGTTCTGGCTGTTCAACTTCGAGGAGATCGTCGATGTGCTGTTCGCCGGCCGGCCCGGCGTGCCTGAGGAACTCGACATTCTCGCCGAGGTGATTCCGGCGGCGAAGGGAATCTATACCCAGTACCAGAATGCCGACCGGGTCGGGTTAAAACGCGTCGAACCCAAGTCGGGGGGCTATACGCTCGATACGCCGGTACCCTATCGCCTGGTCGACCTGATTTCGCTGATCGACGAGCGCATGGGCAAGCTCGAAAATCGCTCTTCGCGCATCATCTATCACAAGCTGCTCTCACGCATGGAGACCGTGCGCAACGACCCGCGTTACGCGTTCATGTTCGACAACGCCAATGTCGGCGGCGACACCATGGCCGAGGTCATCAGCCATCTGTTCCGGCTGCCGGCCAATGGCCGGCCGATGACCGTGATGCAGCTGGCCGGCTTTCCCGCCGAAGTCATCGATTCCGTGGTGTCGGTGCTATGCCGCATGGCGTTCGATTTCGGGCTGTGGAGCGACGGCGTATCGCCGATGTTGTTCGTCTGCGAGGAGGCCCATCGCTACGCTTCGGCCGACCGCAACATCGGCTTCGGACCGACACGCAAGGCCGTCTCGCGGATCGCCAAGGAAGGCCGCAAATACGGCGTATATCTCGGCCTCGTCACGCAACGCCCCGCCGAACTCGACGCCACCATCATTTCCCAGTGCAACACGCTGTTCACGATGCGCCTTGCCAACGAGCGCGACCAGGCGCTGCTGCGCTCGGCGGTCTCCGACGCCGCGGCGAACCTGCTGTCGTTCGTTCCCTCGCTCGGCACCCGCGAAGTGCTGGCCTTCGGCGAAGGCGTGGCGCTGCCGACCCGGCTGCGCTTCAAGGAAGTGCCGGCGCATCAACTGCCGCGCAGCGAAGCCACCATTTCCACGGTGCCGTCGGCCAGCGCCGGCCGTGATATGCATTTCGTCAGCGCCGTGCTCGAACGCTGGCGCGGCGCCACTTCCAATCGCGACGTCCCCAACGATCCCGGTATCAACGAGCGGCCGGCCGCGCGCATGGTGGAAGCGCCAATGCTGCAGCCTTCGCTCGGGCTCGATCCCGACCGTTTTTCGTTGCTGAAAAAGCCGCTGCGCTGAAACACCCGTAAGGCTATCCGACCGCGGATCCCGCGCGGCCAAGCTTCGCGCCACGCTTTGCGCGGGACGCGGCCATCGACTATGTTCTCGGGCCACCGCATCGCACGAATTGACCGGGAATCCCGCCATGACGCAGCCCATCGCCAGACGCTTCCCGATGCCCGCCGTGGAAGCACTGCCGGAGGATATCCGCACCCGTCTGCTCGCGGTGCAGGAAAAATCCGGCTTCATTCCGAACGTTTTCCTGACACTGGCCTATCGGCCCGACGAATTCCGGGCGTTCTTTGCCTATCACGACGCCCTGATGGAAAGGGACAGCGGCCTGACCAAGGCCGAGCGCGAGATGATCGTGGTTGCAACCTCCAGCGCCAACCAGTGCCACTATTGCGTGATCGCGCATGGCGCGATCCTGAGAATCCGGGCCAAGAATCCGCAAATCGCCGACCAGATTGCCGTCAACTACCGCAAGGCGGATATCACGCCGCGCCAGCGCGCCATGCTCGACTTCGCGATGAAGGTGAGCAAGGAGGCGCAGCGGATTTCGGATGCGGATTTCGACGATATCGCCAGCCACGGTTTCAGCAACGACGACATCTGGGACATCGCGGCGATCTCCGCGTTTTTCGCGTTGTCGAACCGGATGGCAAACGTCACTTCCATGCGTCCGAACGACGAGTTCTACATGATGGGACGCGTGCCGAAATAGCTTGCGGCCTCCCGACATACGAAACTAATCGTCCGTCTCGGGTCCGCACCAGCCAGGCAGATAAACCGCGTCCTTGCTCTTCGCCAGCGCCAATGCCTTCTCAATGGCCCTTCCGAAATTCTCTTCCACGCTCCTGCGCGACAGCCTGCGGCGCAGGAAATCCGCCCACAGGAATTCGCTGAACGGCGTCGTATCCTTGGCAAAACCGCCGACCCGCCGCAATTCGCCGGCGAGACTTCGGAATGGATCGTCCTTGAGGTCCACGACCGTTTTGGGGATATCCCGGTAGGGCCGGCGTTCGCCCCTGGCGTCGTACGGATAGACCCATTTGCGATCGTCGAGCACGACCCAGAACGCGTCGCGATCGACCATGGTGAGATCGGCGACCACGGTCACGAGAATATCCTTCACGCCCTCATCGTGAAGGGCCCGCGCCAGATGATGATGATCGATGACGTAATAGCGCTTGTCCGGCCCATGAACCACCGGGATCATGTGTTTGCCCAGCAGCTCCGCCTGCTTCCTCTTCGATTTATGCTCCCGCCAGCGCTTGCGCTTCTCCTTCACCTCCCTCATTCCAACGGTCATCTGGGTCGGACGGAGCGAGAGAATCGGAATCGGCTGAAGGATCGGTTCGCGGGTATTCGCCATGACTTGAAATCCTTCTGTCGGATAACCAAAATGCCTCTGCGACGGCTCGGATTATGGCATGATGCTCCCGGCGATCAATTACCTTGCCTGGAGCGCATAAATTTTTCGCCAGGCCGCCCGCATTTTGGCGATGACGCCCCATCAAGAGAATCGGAAAATGTTCAAAAGCCTGAAGGAGCGGATGTCGAACTCGCGTGTCATAAGATTTGGTGATCGCGAAGTCGTGGCCGAGGGTCTTCGTCTCAGCTTCTGGGCCGACATCAGCCATCGCTGCATGACGGCCTCGTGGCCGGCCTTTATCGGCGGAGCCGCGCTGGTGTTCGTCGCCTTCAACGCGGTTTTCGCCGTGCTGTACTGGGTCGGAGATCAACCGGTCTCGAACGTACCCGGAAGCGGCTATATCGATTACCTCTATTTCAGTATCGAGACGCTTTCGACCGCCGGTTACGGCGACATGCACCCCCAGACCCATTACGGACATTTCATCGCCGCGGTCGAGCTGTTCACGGGGATCTTCTCGATGTCGCTGATGACCGGGCTGATCTTCGCCCGGTTCTCGCGGCCGAATGCCCGGCTGCTGTTCGCGAACTATCCGGTCATTTCCAACCATGAAGGCAAGCCGACCCTGATGGTTCGCTTCGCCAACGAACGCCACAACATCATCGGCAACGCCGCCGCCAAGCTGTGGCTGGTGTGGAATGAATTGAGCAAGGAGGGCCAGTCGCTGCGCAGGTTCTACGAGCTGACATTGGTCAAGAACGAGCACCCCGCGCTCGCGCTGAGCTGGACGCTCTACCATGTCCTTGATGAAGCAAGTCCGCTTTACGGGCTCACTGCGGAGGACTTTGACGCGCGAGGGGTGTTACTTATGGTTGTGGTGACCGGATATGATGTTGTTGCAGCGCAAACGGTTCATGCCCGGAGGTCCTACGATCATACCGACATTCGCTTTGGCCAGCGTTACGCCGATATTCTCGATAATTCCGAGGACGGCCGGATTCGAATCGATTACGGCAAGTTCCATGAGACCTTGGATGGATAGATTCCCGTCCCCGGGCCATGCCAACATTTTCTGGGAGACGCGTCGCGAGCGTGCTAGACAAGAGCGGAATTCCCCGGAGCTGGCAGTCGTGAAAACCCAGCGGCCCATCATCTCAGCCTCTTCAGATGAAGAGCACCGCGTGCTCCAATTCCGGCCGCGCACCCTGGCTCCTGCGAGGGGCCCGCAGGGAAAGCTGAACCAACCGGTTCGACAGCTCGAGGCCGCGACCGATTTATCCCGTTACGAGCGCGACCGCGAAGAACCGGACGATTTTCGCCAACGCATGCTGGCGAACGTGGCTGCCTTCGCCTTCACCGTCGCCCTGTTGGCAATCGGGATATGGCTCGCCATGAGCATTGCCGACCTGCGCAGAACCCAGGACTGCGTGCTGATGGGGCGCCGCGACTGCGTGCGGATTTCCGCCCCCCATCCCTAGCATTTTTCCTGGCATTTTCGGCCCCGGCCGGCTCGTTGGCCCCCCAAATCCGATGCCGCGGGGATCGGCAGGGGAATCGGGTGAAT
>JBAVEE010000550.1:0-6623 GCA_049587575.1 Bradyrhizobium sp. | reverse complement strand
TGAATGCCGCAAGACATGCATGGACACCGATTTCTGCATCAGCGTCGGACAGACTCCGCCGGCCAGCTGTACATATTTGGCGAGCCTATGTTCGAGAGCGTCGCGACTGAGCGCTTTGCCGGAGCGCGTTACGAAGAGGGGAGCCCCAGGCAGACCGGCGCGCTCGGCAAGCCAGATGCGCACACCGGAGAAGGCGACCACGCTGTCCGGCGCATGGAGACCACGTGATCCGGTCGATGACGACCGGGGCGGCGCACGAGCTTGATGGCGCCGTTGGATTTATTTTCTGATCTCAGTATTTGAGGTTCGGGTCAAGCGATAGGTGGAGCTCGTGCGCGGCGCGAAGTGACCGCCACGAGTCAAACGCAGCGCCGCGCATGGGCGGGCCGGAGGGCGGGTTGTTCATTGTTTCGCTCCTGTCGGCGGTTTCGTGACCGTCGTATCCGTCGCGCTCGGCCCCGGCGCTGTGGTATCCGACTTGGCCGTCTTGGGATCCCGCATCGATGGCCCATCGAGCGCAAGACGGTGGGCGTTGTGCACGAGGCGGTCGAGGATAGCGTCGGCGAAGGTCGGATCGCCGATGACCTCGTGCCAGGCATCGACCGGCAACTGGCTGGTGATCAGCGTCGAGCCGGCGCCATAACGGTCCTCGACGATCTCCATGAGGTCGCGCCGCTGGTTGGCTGAGAGCCGGTCTGGGCCCCAGTCATCAAGGATCAGCAGATCGGCCTTGGTAAGCGTGCGGAACAGACGCGCGAAGCGGCCGTCTCCGTGGGCCAGTTCGAGATCGGCAAAGAGGCGCGGCACACGTGCGTAATGCACCGTATAGCCATCGCGGCAGGCTCTCTGCGCCAGCGCGCAGCTGAGCCACGACTTGCCGACGCCGCACGGTCCGGTGATCAGCAGATTGCGATGCTCGGCAATCCAGCGGCCGGCGGCCAGTTGCTGGAACAGGGCCTTGTCGAGCCGTCGGGCGGCACGATAGTCGACGTCCTCGATCGACGCCTGGCCGTGGCGCAGCTTCGCATTGCGCAGCCGGCTCTTGAACCGCTGAGTGCCGCGATGCGCCGCCTCGCGATCGAGCAGCAGCGCCAGCCATTCGGCAGGCGCGAGATCCCGGGCGGCGTCCTGCGACTGCAGTTCGACAAAGGCCTCGGCCATGCCTTCGAGCCTCAGGGCTCGCAGCTGGTCGATGGTTGGATGGGTCAGCATTGCGTGTTTCTCCTCAGTGGAAGTAGCGGGGGCCACGGATGTTCGCGTGCACGATCGCCGGCCCGTCCGTGGCGGAGGCAGGCCGTCGGCGATCGAGGTTGGTCTTCAGGATCGAGGTAACCGAGGTGTAGGAGCGCGCGCCAATCTCGAGCGCGCGGCCACAGGCGGCTTCCAGTCGCTCATGCCCGAAGCTGTTGGCGTGCCTGAGGATGCCGATCGTGGCGCGGAAGCCCTGCTCCGGATGCGTCTTCTCGCGCAGGATAATCTCGATCAGCGCCGATGTCTTCGGCCCGATCTCGTTCGCTCGGCCCTGGATGCGTTCCGGCGTCCAGTCAGCATAGCGCCGGTGGCTCGACGGCATGTGCTCGCGCACGGTCGTATGCTTGCGGTTCGATGACGAACGTACGTGGACAGCGACGCGATTGCCGCCATGGAACAGCTCCACCGTGCGTGCCGTGATCCGCGCCCACAGCTCCTGGCGCAGCAACGCGTGCGGCACCGAGTAGTAATGCTTCGCGACCTCGACGTGATAATCGAGGCCGGCCTTGCACTGCTTCCACTCGGCGTAGACGTAGGGCGCAGTCGGTAATGGCTTTAACGCTGGCTGGTCCAGCGCCTCAAACAGCGCGCGGCGGCTCGCGCCGAGATGCCGGGAGACGCGGTCGTTCAGCGCTGTGACACAATCACGGATCGCTGCGTTCAACTCGACGAGCGAGAAGAACCTGATGTTGCGCAGCTTGGCAATAATCCAGCGCGTCGCGACCTGCACGGCGACCTCGACCTTCGCCTTGTCGCGCGGTTTTCTCGGCCGTGCCGGCACAATGGCCGTGTCGTAGTGCACCGCCATTTCGGCATAGGCACGATTGACGCCCGGCTCGTAGAAGCAGGCCTTGGTGACGCCGGACTTCAGATTGTCGGATTTATGTGCCCGTCCCGGTTATGTGGCCTGTCGCCGGCAAACCGGCTTTTTGCGGCGACGGCCGGCCACATATCAATCAGAGCGCGGCGAGCCATTCGAGAAGTTTCGGCTCGCTTTGCCAGACCGGTCTTCGGGGCGGTCCCACCGAAGAAGTCGAAGGCGCCTGGCAGATCTCAAGCGCTTCTTGCTTCATCCTGATGTTGATTTCGGCGTAGCGGTTCGTCGTGTCCAGGCTGACGTGGCCGAGCCAGCCCCTGATAACATTCACGTCGACACCGGATTCGAGCAGATGCACGGCAGTCGTGTGACGGAAGACATGTGGCGAGACGACACTTTGTCCATTACCGACGCGAATATCTGCGGTATGGCGTCGGACAAGCTTGTACAGACCGAAGCGCGTCAGCGGCCTGCCCACGTTGCTCAAGAAAACCGGACTCGAGGGCGTCGTCGGCTGCCGGCGACCGCGCAGCATCTCACCGAGCATCCGTGCGGTCTCCGGCCATAACGGGCAGGTTCGCCACTTGTCGCCCTTGCCATGCAGATTGACGCGCGGCGAGGACGCCAGCACCAGCTGTCCGATGGTGAGGCCCACGACTTCCGCCGCGCGCGCTCCGGTGTTGTAGAGGAAAAGGAGCAGCGCCTTGTCACGGATGGCCAACCTGCCGTCGGGCGGCAACCCCGCGAAGAGCTGCTCGACCTCATCGCGTTCCAGATAATGGGTTGCGGGCGGCTGGGTACGCTTCCTCGGGATGGCGGCGACGCGCTCGGCTTCGTGAAGCAGTTCCGGTGCCCGACCGCCGGCATAGCTGAAGAGGCCGTGCAACATGGCGAGCCGATGGTTCCTCGATCTGATATTGTTGCCGCGTTCGACTTCAAGATAGGTGAGGAAAGCCCGCACATTGTCCGCGCTAAGGTCGGCCAGCGCCAACTTGCTGATCGGGCGGCGGGCCGCCTTGGCCAAAAAGAGGAGGAAGAGCCGGATGCCATCGCGGTAGCTTCGGATGGATGCCTGGGAGAGTCCTTTCTCGGCTTTGAGGTGATGCTCGAAGAACTGGTAAACCAGCCTACCGACGGTCGTCATGGCTGGCCTCCACTTGATATCGGCGCGGCAAAGCGCTCGAAGCGCTGGCCGGCAGCATCCATGAGATCGGCGGTGATCGTGAGATAAACCGCGGTCGACGCGGGATCGACATGTCCCATGAAGGTCGACAGCTTGACGAGCTTGTCAGCCGGATTGGCGTCGTCCCGATACCATCGGAGCAGGCGTCCCACCGCGAAACTGTGGCGCAGGTCGTGCACATGCGGCAGCGTTCCGCCTGGCGGGACCGCTATGTTCAAATGTGGAGCCAGTGAATGAAACATAAGGCTGATCGTGCCGGGGTTCACCGGGCGTCCGCCCATGAAGGAGAATAGCGGTGTATCGCCCGATGCCTCGGCCAACCGTTCCAATCGCTTATCCATGAAGGCATGGAGGCGTTGCGCCAGGCGCGGGCCCATGGGGATGAGCCTTGACTTGGAGAACTTCGTATCGCGGATGGTCAGGACGTCGCGGTCACAGTCGACGTCCCGCCAACGCAATCGCGCTACCTCCCCGACGCGAAGGCCAAGACCGAAAAGCAGGCTGAAGATTGTCGAATAGGCAGGGCCGCGTAGCGGCGCGGTGTTCCGGTCGGGAAGCTTTGCGGCGAGATCGACGAGCCGTTGGGCTGTTTGCAAATCCAGAATGCAGGGCGTGCGTGCCTGACCTTGGCGACGTGGCTTCATCGTGACGGGAGAGCGGTCGATCACATCATGTTCGACCATCCACTCGAACAATCGGCCCACGACTCCTACCAAGTGGTTGAAGCTTCGTGGACGCGTGCGTGGTCGGCTCAGGAAAAAGGCGTCGAGGATAGCCGGGTTGATCTCGGCAAGGGTCGTGATCCCCCTTGCGTTCAGATCGGCGTCGAGCATTCGCAACGCTTTGTCCTCGACATCGTAGCGCCGGTTCAGGGCACGCTTGTGGCGGATAAAGGCGATAATATGCGGCGCGATCGGGCTTGACGGCTCGGGAAGACGGGGCTTCATTGCAGGTCCTCCCCGTCGCCAAGAGCCACTTCGCGCAGGGCGTCCACTTGCACCTTGGCATAGATCATCGTCGATGAAGGGGAGCGATGCCCCACATAATCGCCGATGGTCTTGAGTGGAAAGCCATTGTCCACGAGCCGCTGAACACAGGCGTGCCGCAAAGTGTGGGAGCCCGGCCGGGAGACCGGGATGCCAGCCTTGTGCAGATACTTGCTGGTCATGGCCGACACCGCCGCCTGCGTCAGTGGCAATCGCGGCGCAAGGTGCCGCCAGAAAAGCAGCCGGCTTTGCACATCGGGGCGTCCGTTCTTCAAATAATCGACGATGGCCTCGCCGACGACGGGTGCCAGCGGATAGGTCGTGCTATGCTCCGCCTTGCGCTCGCGCACATGCAGTCGATCGCGCTTCCAGTCGAGGTCGTCGAGCGTCAGCGCCGCAACCTCGCGGGCGCGCAGCCCGTATGTGACCATCAGCAACAGCATGGCGTAATCACGCCGGCCGGCGAGGGTGCGGCGATCGACCTGGTCGAACATCTTCTGAACGGCATCCCAACTGATCGATCGCGGGATATCGGCCAGCCGATAATGCTGGGGCACCTCGACCTGCTTGCTGATGTCACGCTGCAGAAGGCCTTCCCTGTGCGCGTGTCGGAGGAAAACCCGTAGTGTGCCGGCGATGTTCACCATCGATCTGGGGCCGAACTGCTGGGCCACCGTCGTGATGTATCCTGTGACCACGGGCAATGACAGTGCGGCAAGTTCGCATCCAACGTCCTCGAGATATCGTTCGAACCGGCGCAGATAGTGCCGGTAAGCGAGAATCGATCTCGGACGCAGGCCGCGCTCGTCACGAAGATAATCGAAGAATCCCGGGACCTGGACCGCGAATGGGTCAGCCCACACTGTCCTGTTACAGCGGTACTCGGACTTCGATACGACCAGGCTGAAGAAATGCCGTACGGTAACACCAATGAAGTTGCGGCTGCGCCGGCGCGCATCAGTGGATCGACCCCCGCACCGAGCAGACAGCCAGTTGGCAACAAAGGCATCGACGAGCGCTTCTGCCTGATCGATCTGGTCGACATGGCGGGCTGCTGTGAAATCCGCAAACGACGTCAAGATCGGAACCCGCCGATAGATGCTGCGAGCCGCATAGCCCTGCTCACACAGCACAGTCACATATTGGTCAATCTGCGGCCCGAGCCAGCAACCCATGATCCGATCGACGGTCTTCGGCATGACGAAAAAGCGTTCCAGCATGGCAACCTCCATTCCAAAAGTAGGGGAACAGAGGGTGCGCTTTTTGCCGCCTTCGTGCGATGTGCCGCCGCCCTAGCCAATTACAAGAAAAAACAGTGCCTTGCCGGCGACAGGCCACATAACCGGGACGGGCACATAAGCTGGATTACGTGCCCGGGCACGTAATCGGATACGACCATCGCCGGCACACCCCCGTAAAAGCCAAAGGCGCGTGTGTGCGAGCCGATCCAGTCGGGCAGCGTCTGCGTGAAGGTTGCCTCGGCGTACGTAAAACTCGATGCGCCGAGAGCAGCGACAAACAGCTGGCAGGCATGCACTTCTCCGGTTGTGGCATCGACGACGTCAATCGTTGTGCCGGCGTAATCGACGAACAGCTTCTCGCCGGCCACATGGGCCTGCCGCATCGTCGGCGACAACCGGCCTTCCCAGGCCCGATAGAGTTCGCAGAACCAGCTGCGGCCATAACCGTCGGGATGCGCGGCGCGATATTCCTCCCAGACCAGTTGCAGCGTCACGCCCTTGCGGCGCAACTCGCGGTGGATCGCCGGCCAGTCCGGCAGCGACCGCCAATCCTTGACCGTGGTCGTCGGGACCGGATAGAGGCGGCTCTCCAGTGCGGCGTCGTCAAGATCGTCCGGCACCGGCCAACCGACCCCGGCTTCGCGCGCCCGGCGCAGGCACGCTCCGGCGGCGGTCGGGCCAATCCCGAGACTGGCGGCAATCTGGCGCTTGGACAGGCCGGCGGCCGACAGCCGCAGCACGTCGCGGATCTTGCGCATGGGTAATCTCTGTTGGGCCATCCCCACTCCTCTCGAAAAAGGAGCGAAGTCCGGCTGATTCGCGGATCACCCAACGGCGTTCATCACGCCCGTCCACAGCCCTGTTGCCCTGGTCGCCTTCGACCGGAACAGGTGGTCGTCATCCACCGGAAACGGTGGTCGCCTTCAACCGGAAACCCTGGTCGCCATGGACCGGCACGCGCAATCGCCACGAAATCACGCTTAAAAAAAAGTCTGCAAGCCGCCGAACGGCAGCGAGCGGATCGCGGCAAGCCGAGCGTTGCGGGTGCGCGCGCCATTTCTCCGCTGGTGCTCCAGGTCGTCGAGGAAGGCGCCGATAAGTGGGGCATCGAGATCGTCGATATCCAACTTGGATGGTTCTTTGCC
>JBAVEE010000549.1:0-2065 GCA_049587575.1 Bradyrhizobium sp. | reverse complement strand
CGTCAATCTCAACAGCGCCAATGCCGATGCGTCGGCTGCGTTCTACCAAAAAGCGCTCGGCTTCCGCCTCACCGATCGAACGAAGCTGATGGCGTTCGTCCGTTGCAACAGCGACCACCACGCCGTGGTGATCGCAGACGCAAAGGTCAACGGGCTCAACCACGTCGCGTTCCAGGTGCCAAGCCTCGAGGCTGTGATGCGCGGCTCCGGGCGCATGATCGACGCGGGTTTCCCGATCGCCTGGGGCGTTGGCCGCCACGGCCCCGGCGATAACGTGTTCGCCTACTTCATCGACCCGGTCGGTTTCGTCATCGAATACACCGCCGAAGTGCTGCAGGTCGACGACGATTACAGGTTTCGCGGCCCGAGTGAATGGGTCTGGCCGCCGGGCCGCACCGATCAATGGGGCATCGCGCCGCCCAAGGCCGATCACGTCAAGGCGGCGCAGCTCGCCGTCCCCTACGCCTGTTGAAGTCAACCGCCGATCGATCGAGGCCGATGCCGACCGCCGTCAAACCAAATCAATTCCAGGTCGTGGTCGTGGGCTTCGGTCCCTCGGGCGCAGTGGCGACGAGCCTGCTCGGAGACCGCGGCATCCGCACGCTGACGATCGATCGCCAGCGCACCGTCTATGACAAGCCTCGCGCGATCGCGATCGATCACGAGATCCTGCGGCTTCTCGACAATCTCGGCGTCGCCGGGCGCGTGCGTCCCCATATCGCGCCGTTTCCGGCCTCGCAGCATTTCGGCGCCAAGGGGCAATTGATCCGGCGCATCGACATGGTGCCGGAGCCCTACCCGCTGGGTTACACGCCGAGCATGGTGTTCACGCAGCCGCCGGTGGAAGCGGCGTTGCGACAGCATGCGCAGGCCTATCCTGACGTCACGGTCGGGCTCGGCACTGAACTCACCGGTCTCGCGCAATCGATGGACGGCGTGACGCTGCACTTGCGCAGCGATAGCGGCGCCGTCCGCACCGTCACCGCCGACTATGTCATCGCCTGCGATGGCGCCTCCAGCGGCGTTCGGCAGCAGCTCGGCATACAGTTCGAGGACCTGGTGTTCGATGAGCCCTGGCTGGTGGTCGACCTGCAGGTCGCGGAGGCAGCGCTTGGAAAGCTGCCGCAGACGGCGGCGCAGTTCTGCGATCCCCGGCGGCCGACCACCTTCATCATCGGCCCCGGCCGGCATCGCCGTTTTGAAATCATGCTGCTGCCGGGCGAAGACGCCCGCGCCATGGAAGAGCCGGACCGTGTCTGGCAACTGCTCGAAAAATGGCTGACGCCCGCCGACGCCACGCTGTGGCGGGCCGCGAGCTATCGTTTTCATGCGCTGGTGGCGGCCGAATGGCGGCGCGGGCGTGTGTTGCTGGCGGGCGACGCCGCTCACCAGCAGCCGCCCTTCATCGGCCAGGGCATGTGCCAGGGCGTTCGCGACGTCGCCAATCTGGTCTGGAAACTCGATCGCGTGCTGCGCGGCCAGTCCGGCGCGGCTCTGCTCGACAGCTATGGCGAGGAGCGCAGCGCGCATGTGCGCGAACTCACCACGCGGATCAAGGCGATCGGCCATGTCATTTGCGAGCGCGATCCCGTCGCGGCCGAGGCGCGCGACGCCCGTATCCTCGCCGAGGGCAACGGCGAACCCCGCACCATCACCCGGCAGGACATCGTGCCGCCGCTCGATCGCGGATTGCTGGCCGCCGTCCCGCATGCGGCGAACGGCACGCTGTTTCCGCAGCCATGGGTGCGGACCGAAGCGGGCCGGCAATTGCTCGATGCCGCCTGCGGCTCTGGATGGCGTCTGGTGCTCGACGGCGGCAGTGGCCTCGCAGCCGCCCCTGCCATCGACGATCAGGCCCGTGAGCTGGGGATGCGGGTCATCCGCATCGGTGCGGATCAAAACGCTGCCAGGGACGGGACAGTGGCGGAACAGGACGGCGTCGTCGCGCGCTGGTTCGGTCGCCACGAATGCGCCGCCGCCATCGTTCGTCCGGATCACTACGTGTTTGGCGTCGCCTCGGACGCGCCGTCACTCTCAGCGATGATGTCGGAGCTATCATCACGGC
>JBAVEE010000548.1:0-1806 GCA_049587575.1 Bradyrhizobium sp. | reverse complement strand
CGCCAAGTCAGCCACGCCGGCATCCTGGCCGGCGGCACGCGCTGCCAATCTGTCCTCCTCGCTACTCGCGTCGAACGCTTCGACGGCCCGTTCAATCATTTCGTGGGCACCGGTGAGATGTCCCATGAAGAGACGAATCATAGCCTGCCCGCGCATCGCGTTGAGCAACGCTGGTCGGTCACTGCGCGCGTCGGCGATGCGAAGCAGAGCGGAGATCGTTTCCTGGGCCAGTGGCAACTCACCGCGAATCACGCCCGCGGTGGTTAACCAGAACATGACCTGGAGTTGCTCGGGGGGCCCTCCGAGGCGCTCGCACAACTCACGCGCGCGACTGAAGGTTGCCATCGCCTTGTTCGAGGCTGGCCCCTCGGTAGCGATCAAGCAGGTCCCGAGAGCAAATTGGAAGTCAAGTTCCAGCCTGTCCTTTCGTCCGCCGTCGGGTAGATACCCCGAGGCCTCGATACCTCGTTGCAGGTGTGCGATGGCCTCAAGGTTGGCAGAGCGCATCGCGGCTTTCTTGCCGGCTTGGAGCCAATACGCCGCCGCCTTCTCGAACAGTCCGGCCTCCGTGAGATGGTGGGCGAGAGTTTCCGGTTGGGCCTCCACGATTTCGGGGAACCGTTGCTCAAAGGCATCTGCGATCGTGGCATGTAGCGCTGCGCGTCGGCTCCTTAGAAGTCCCGAGTAGGCAGCGTCCCGCACAAGCGCGTGCTTGAATGTATAAACCGCCTGGGGTAGCTGGCCTCGGCAAAAAACGAGCTCCGACCGAACCAACTGGGCAAGCGCCTCGTCGAGTGCCTCTTTTGGAAGCCCGGCTACGGTGTTCAGCAGCTCGTAAGAGAACTCCCGGCCCACTACAGCGCCGATCTGAGCAACCTCCCTCACCGGGGCGAGTCGGTCGAGGCGCGCCAACAGTGATGCGTGCAATGTCGTCGGTATCGCCATCGGAGGGAGGGGATGGCTGAGCACATAGTGGTCATCTCGCTCCTTTAACAGGCCAGTTTCCAGCACTGATTTGGTTAGTTCTTCGACGAATAAGGGCACGCCATCGGTGCGGGCCAAAATCTGGTTCATCACCTCCTTTGGTAGGGTCTTGCCGGCAGTGATGCGGTCGATTAATGCCGCCCCATCGTTTCGGTTCAGGCGCGTGAGCGAGACCGTCGTCACATGCGCATACCCTGGCCAAGGCGGCGTGAACTCCGGTCGCGCGGTAATAAGCAGCAGCACCGGAAGCCGCTGGACTTGTTCCAAGGTAATCGTGAGGAGCTCCAGGGAGGTCGGGTCCGCCCAATGGGCATCGTCAAAGATGACAAACACCGGCTGCCGCGCCGCCAAGCCGCTGAACTGAGCCAAAAGCGCCGCCAATGTCATCTCCTTGCGCTTCTGCGGGCTCATCTCTGGCACGTGATAGCGGTCGCTAAGTGGTAGCGACAGCAGGCTGGCCAGAGGTGCAACTACACGGTCGGCGTCGGCTCCGGACCGCATGAGCAGGGCCTCAAGCTTGGCAAACTTCCCTGTGGGCGAGTCGCCTCGCTCGAACCTGGAAGCCCGTTCGAGTTGCCGGATGAATGGATACAGCGCGCTGTTAGTGTGGTGCGCCGAGCAGAAATGGCGCAACGTGATGTGTGGTTCGGATTGGAGCCGATCTTCAAGCGCCAGAGCAATGTGCGACTTACCGATACCCGGCTCGCCGGTGAGGACCACCACGCAGCCCTCGCCACGCTTGGCAAGCTGCCAACGGCGCAACAGCAACTCGAACTCTTCGTCACGCCCAATGAGCGGTGTCAATCTGGTCTTGTGCTGACC
>JBAVEE010000547.1:0-2400 GCA_049587575.1 Bradyrhizobium sp. | reverse complement strand
ACACCATGTTGGTGACTTGCGGTACGGAAAGGGCACCGGCGATCTCTGCCAATTCTTCAGCCGAAGTGGGCGCCTCGACGAAGGTCACGTCGGCGCCAGCCTCGATCATGGCGCCGGCGCGGTCGATCGCCGCCTGCAGGCCGAGAATCGCGCGCGCATCGGTGCGCGCGACGATCTGAAGGTCGCCATCGCGACGTGTGTCCACCGCGGCCTTGATCTTCGCCAGCATCTCTTCCAGTGGCACGACCTCCTTGCCGTCGAAATGACCGCATTTCTTCGGAAAGACCTGATCCTCGATCTGAAGCCCGGCGGCGCCCGCCCTTTCCAGCACCTTCACGGTGCGCACCATGTTGACCGGATTGCCGAAGCCGGTATCCGCATCGACCAGCAACGGCAGCGCAACCGCGTCAGCGATGGCCGAAACGTGGCCTGCTATTTCCGTGAGCGTGGTCAACCCGATATCAGGCGCGCCGAGATACATGTTCGCAACGCCCGCTCCCGTGACGTAGACGGCTTCATAGCCGAGATCCTCGATGATCCGCGCGAACAAGCCGTTGGCGGCGCCAGGCAAGATCGTCGCCGCGCGCCGGCCGAATATCGTTTTGAGGATCGTCGTCGGTCTTGCCATGCGGTTTCTCCTGTCGCGACTTGTTTGCCGCTCTGATCGCGACCATCCAGCGAAAATTCTCAGCTCTGGCGGTGCGCGGCCCGCCTGCCGAGGCGGAGCATCAAGGTATTGGCGGCGATCGCCACCGCGACGATCACGGTGACGACGGCGGTCGACAACGGCACGTTGTGCTGCGCCATGCCGTTGACCAGCAGGAACCCGAGGCCGCGTTGCGAGGAGAACATCTCGCCGATCAATACACCAAGCAGGCTCAGTGAAAAGCTGATCCGCAGTCCGTTGATAATCTCCGGCAGGCAGGCCGGCACCAACACCCAGAGCATCGTGCGGCCGGGCGAAAGCCGCAACACCTCGGCCGTCCGGATCAGAACGGGGGGCAGGCTGCGTACCGCACCGAGCGTAAACAGGGTCATCGGCACCAGTCCATGCATGACGCCGAAAGCGACCTTGGCCGACATCCCGAGGCCGAAGACCAGCAGCACGACCGGATAGAGCGTGACTTTCGGGATGGTATAGAAGCCAGCGAGTATGGGCTCGGCGACCTCTCCGGCGAAGCGTCGTATCCCGAAAATCAGGCCGAGCACCAGGCCAATCAGCGCCGAGAGCACAAAGGCCAACAGGAAGGCTTCCAGCGTCGCTGCTGCATGATCCCAAAACACCCAGGTGCGCAGGAGATCGGAGAGATAGACGAATGTCTGCAGCGGTGGAGACACGGCGACACCGTTCGTCCAGCTGCCGATCGTCTGCCAGAGCGCCAGCATCAGGAGCGCCAGCACGACCGCGTCGAATGCCCGTATGCGCCGGCGCGCTCTGCGCTCGGAGAGGGCATTTTCGAGTGAAAGGTCGCTCATCCCCTTGAAAGGCGGCGCGCCAGCCGTCCCTCCCAGACATATAGAATTCCGTTGGCTATTACCGCGACCAGCAGCACGAACAGCATCAGACCGTACATCGCGCGGTTGTCGAAGCTTTGGTAAGCGAAGGAAATGGCATAACCGAGCCCGGTTCCGGAGAGGATGAACTCGCCGGCGATGACCCCAATCAGGGCATAGCTGAGCGCCAGCTTGAAACCGGTGAACAGGCGCGGAAGGGCGGCAGGCAACACGATCCACCACAGCGTTCGTGCCGGGCTCAGCCGATGGACGCGCGCAATCTTCATCAATACGGGCGAGACGCCATCAAGTCCTGAAAGCGTGCCTATCATGACGGCCGGTGCGGCGGAGAGCACCCCTAACACCACCAGCGGGGCCTTGCCGAGACCAAGGAGCGCCACCAGCAGCGGGTAGAAGATGAAAGTCGGAACGGAGTAATACGATGCCAGCAGTGGGTCGGCGACATCCCGCAGTCTCGGTGAGCGGTGGACCAGCGCACCGGCGAAAGTGCCACACCCGACCGCCAGCACAAAGGCGAGTGCGATGGTCGAGAAAGTCCTCACGATGCTTTCGTTGAGTTCGCCCGAACCGACGTGATCAACCATTGAAGCGAACATCTCGCTGGGAGGGATGATAGTCAACGGATCGATGATGCCGGTGCGGCAGAAAACTTCGAGCAACACTACCAATCCCGCCAGTACGGCGATGCGCACGAAGAGAACGGCGCGCCGCCGCGTCACGCCGCTCGGCCCATCGTCTTGAGGGACTCCTCGCGCAGCGAGGACCACAAGCGCGCGGTCAACGTTCCGAATTTTGGATCCGAGACGATGCGGCTGTCGCGATCGCGCGGCCAGCCGGTCTCCACCAGATCGATGAAGCGGCCCGGACGTGCACTCATGACGCCGA
>JBAVEE010000546.1:0-8074 GCA_049587575.1 Bradyrhizobium sp. | reverse complement strand
GATCAAATTGCAGCGGCTGCAGGCTGCCGGAGGCGCCGAGCACGACGATCGGCGTATCCTCCTTATACTCCGGCGCGGCCGTGACTTGCTGCTTGGTCAGTTCGAGCGTGATGCTGTCGCTCTTGTTGGCGATGCGTCCGAAATGCAGCGCGCTCCAGTCGACGACGATTTTCCGACTGCCGACCCCGAGAAAGCCGCCGAAATCGATGACCGCCGCGCGCACGATGCCGGCACGATCGACGATCACGTCGACGATGCGTCCCATGTCTTCGTCAGTCGGGCTACGAACCTCGCGTCCCAGCACGCCGTGCGCGTCCCGTGCGCCGATGATGGTGACCGAAGGCGGCGGCGCGGGCTCTTTCGGCGCCCCCGGCGGGACGGTGCTTTGCTGTCGAGACGGCTGCGGCTGAGCTGCGTCGTTTTGAGCTCCCACCGGCGCAACCAGCGACGCCGCAAGACCGGCGGCAACGAGGGTCAACAAGGGTTTATCGCGCATATCGTCTCCTCAATGGAAGGGGCCCGGCGCCGGTGTGCGCCGCAATAACTCCTTCATTGCTTGCTCCGGCGTCGCGGGACAGTGGCCGAAAAACGTCGGGCTTAGTGCGTCAGCACGATCGAAACCTGGATCTGGCCACGGGTGCCCATCACCTCCAGCGACACGTCATCGCCGTGTCGACGAACGCGAAGATCGACGCTTGAGGAGCCCAGCCGAAGTTGCCGAAGGATCACCTCGTCAAGGAACGCCGGCAGGCGCGGGTTTTGCAGGCGAATTTCGCCGCGCCGAGCGTCGAATTCGAGCCCGAGCGCCGCTTCCAGCAAGGTAAACGGCGTCGCGCTGGCCCAAGCCTGCGGCGCGCAGGCCACCGGATACAGTGTCGGCCCGCGTCCCTTTTCCCGCCGAAAGCCGCAGAACAGCTCGGGAAGCCGCCGCAAATCCATGTAGGTCGCGGCGTCAAACAGAGCCCCAAACACCTGTTCGACCGAATGTTTGAGCCCGTAACGCGCAAGTCCGAGCGCGATCAGCGCATTGTCGTGCGGCCAGATCGAACCATCATGATAGGACATTGGATTGTAACGCGCTTCGCCGCGCGCCACGGTGCGAATACCCCAGCCGGTGAAAAAATCCGGCCGCATCAGATCGGCGGCCACCATCCGGGCGCGATCGGCGCGCACGATGCCGGTGAACAGCAACTGCCCGGCGTTCGACGTGCGCACCCTGCACGGCTGCTTGTCGCCGTCGAGCGCGAGCGCATAGGTGCCGAGTTCGTCACACCAGAAGGCTTCCTCAAAATGCTCGGCGAGTTGTTGCGCCTGCACCTCGAGCTGCCGCGCACGGTCCGGCAGCCCCATGCGTGCGGCGCAACGTGCCGCCAGCCGCTTGCCGGCAAATACATAGCCCTGGACTTCCGCGAGTGCGATATAGCCCTCGGCGAGCCGCCCGTCGGCATGGAAGATCGCGTCGTAGGAATCCTTCCAGCCCTGGTTCGCCAAGCCCTGCTCGGACGCGCGCCGATATTCGACGAATCCGTCCCGGTCGGGATCTCCCGGCCCGTCGATCCACTCCAGCGCGGCTTCGATCGAGGGCCATAACTCGGCCAGCGTCTCGTCGTCGCCGGTACGTTCGACATAAACACCGGCCAGCAAAACGAATAGCGGCGTCGCATCGACACTGCCATAATATTGCGCGAACGGCACCTCGCGCAGCGACGCCATCTCGCCGCCACGCATTTCATGCAGGATCTTACCGGGTTCCGCGTCCGCAAGCGCGTCGGTCGTTTTGGCCTGATACGATGCAAGCCGCTTCAACACGCCGCGCGCGACCCGAGGGTCGATCCACAGCATCTGCAGCGCGGTAATGATCCCGTCACGGCCGAATGTCGTTGAATACCAGGGGATGCCCGCATAGGGATACCGTCCCTGCGGCGTATCCGTCATCAGCATGTTGAGGTCAGCCATCGACTGGCACAGCACCTCATTGAAGATATTGTTGGAGGTTTCGATGCTCGCGGAGCCTTTCGTCGACTGGCGCATCTCGCGGCGGTGCGCGAGCAGGCCGCGAAAGAACGGCACCGGTCTCGGCGCGGCCGGCTTGTTGCAGGACGCAACAACAAACAGCGACCGCGCCTGTTGCGGCGCCAGATCGAGGTGATAGGTCGCGGCGTTCACCGCTAGCCGTGTCGGGCGCGGATCGAACTGAAGCGCCGTGCTGCGCGATTTGCCGTCAAGCCCCGTATATTCCAGCACAACGTCAGCGGGACCGAGCAATTTGCTGGAGCCGATGCCCCGGCGCGGACGATGCTCGCCCCGGACCTCGAACAGGTCGGCGAAGTCGCAATCGAACAGCAGCGTCAGATCGAAGCTGGCGGCATTTTCGCTGTGATTCTGCACGCCAATGCGCTGATAGGCCGTTCCCCGCCACAAGAAGATCGTGCGCACGATGTGCAGCATGTCTTTCGGAAGCACGATCCGGCCGCTGCGATAGACGTCAGGATTGGTGAGATCTACCGTCAGCGCGGAATTGTCGTCGCGCAGATTCGAACCCAGCAGCAACGGCTGCACCTGGTCCAGCACAAGCTCAAGCCGGGCAAGATATCGGGTGTCCGTGTTGAACAAGCCGTCGGGTCCACCGGCGGAGGCGCCGATGTCGCCATGGCTGTCGAGCACGATGAACGTGTCGTCATGTTTGAGCGAGCGGCGCGGCCGCGCCGCGGGCCCGGTCATCGGAATGTAGAACGGCGATTCCGTCACCGATTCCATGGCCCGGATCGTTGTGATTTGAGTTACGGTTTCAACTGACATTTGACCTCGATCGCCTTCCGAGCGTTAAGATGAGCGCACTCAACGCCACTGCTGCAGATCAGGCCGCATGTTTCGCAAGGCGGCTTATCTCCAGCGTTACCAGTTCACGGTAGGGACCCTGACCCTGCATCAGGCGATCTGGCGGGCCGTCTTCGATGATCTTGCCGGCTTTCAGCATCACCACCCGGTCGAAATTCCGCAGGGTCGCAAGACGGTGGGCAATTGCAATAACCGTGCGCCCGCGCATCAGGCGACCGAGCGCCTCGCGTATCGCTTCTTCGGATTCGCCGTCGAGCGCGGCGGTCGCTTCGTCCAGCAACAGGATCGGCGCGTCCTTCAGGAAAGCACGTGCGATTGCGATACGCTGCCGCTGGCCGCCCGAAAATTTGACGCCGCGATCCCCGACCATGGTTTCGAGCCCCTCGGGCAACGCCTCGACGAAATCGCAGCGTGCAGCGATTGCTGCGCGCAACACCTCGTCGTCGGTCGCATTCGGGCGCCCGTACCGGATGTTTTCCATGATCGACCGATGGAACAGGGAAATGTCCTGCGGCACCACGGAAATCGCCTCGCGCAGGCTTTGCTGCGTGACGCGGGAAATATCCTGGCCATCGATGGTGATGCTGCCGTGCTGGACATCGTAGAAACGCTGCAAGAGAACGAACAGACTGGATTTTCCGCCGCCGGACTGGCCGACCAGACCGACCCGCTGTCCCGGCTGGATGCGAAGGCTGAATTTTTCGAACACCCCTAGTCCGCCGGGATAACGAAACGAGATGCTGTTAAAGGCAATCGCCGCGCCGCTCTTGATCAGAGGCTCGGCCTCAGGGTGGTCGCGCAGTTCGTGCGGAAGCAACAGGGTGGCGATCGCTTCGGTCAATCTGGCAACATGCTGGGTGACATCGACCAGCGCCACAGCGAGATCACGCGTGGCGCTCAAAATGGAAAGTCCCAGCGTACAGACCAGCACGACGTCGCCGGTAGTTGCCGCGCCGCGCTGCCAAAGCACGATGGCCCAGGCGAGCAACGCGACCGTCAGCATGACGGTGATCGCGGCGTGCGTGATCCGCAGCTTCTCGAGATAACGCAGGCTGCGGCCTCGCGCCGTCAATTCCCGGTTGACGGTTGCGTCAAACCGGTCGTGCTCAAAACCGAGGCCGCAAAATGCCCGCACCAGCGGCATGTTGTTGATGACATCGACCATTTCACCATCGACCGCTGCGGCCTTGTCCGCAAAGTCGTCGTGCAGGGGCTTGCCGGCGGCGGCCAGATGAAACATCGCAACCACCATCGCGCCAGCGACGGCGACCAATCCGCCCGCCATCGGCAGACTGACGGTCCCGATCAAGGCAATCGCTGCGACGGTTGCGATGCAAGGCGGCAGCACGTTCCAGACAAACATGTTCTCGACGGTGAAGACGGCGTTAGATGTGGCGGTGATGCGGCTCGTCAGCATTCCCGGCAACCGGTCCGAGAAATAGCTCGGCGCGTGACCGGTAAGGTGCCGGAAAATATCGCGGCGTAGATCGCCGGTGACGCCAACGAACGTGAAGCTTGCCGTCCAGCTAGCGATCCGCCACAGAAAATTGTCCGCCGTTATCAACGACATGAGCAAAATGAATGCCAGCCATACGCTGCCCGCATCGGCCGGCCCCGCCGACAAACCGTCGACCAGGTACTTCACGCCATATTGCGTGCCGACCGAACAGGCAACGGCGGCAACCACGGATGTCAGAATAACGACATGCGATGCAAGACGCTGGCGCAGGTAGCGCAGCACGAAAGGAAGCGGACGATTGGCGTATCCCGAGAGATTGTCCATATGGCTGCAAAACCTGTTGGAGGAGAACGAAAGGCCTACCCGAATATATTCCGCGTGATCGAACGATGGATCCGGCACTCAAGTTCCCCCGCGCCGTGGCTGCGCAGAAATCCTGCAGTGTTGACAACAGGCCGAAGGCTGATCGGGCGTGATGGCATCAGCAAGACCATCCGGTGGAAGAAGTACGCTCCCTGTGGGAACTTCGCACATGCGGAAACGTTCCCTCCGTGGCTGCCGGTGCCGACCGCGAGATTGGGGCATTTCATCCATGACAAGAAAGGGAGACGGATAGATGCGCATCGCGCAGGTTGCTCCGCTGACGGAGGCTGTTCCCCCCAAACTTTATGGCGGAACTGAGCGGGTGGTGCACTGGCTGACCGAGGAGCTGGTAGCGTTAGGAAATGACGTCACGCTGTTCGCCAGCGGTGACTCGCAGACATCGGCAAAGCTTGACGCGACATGGCCGAAGGCGCTGCGCCTCGACGGATCCGTCCGCGATCCCAATGCGCTGCACATGGTGATGCTGGAACGTGTTCGGCAAAAGTGCGACGACGAGGAGTTCGACTTTCTGCATTTTCACCTCGACTACTATCCGTTCTCGCTGTTCTCCCGTCAGCCGACCCCGTTTCTGACCACCCTGCACGGCCGGCTCGATCTGCCCGAGCATCAGCCGGTGTTCACCACTTTCTCATCTGTTCCGGTGATTTCGATCTCGAATGCCCAACGGCGTCCGGTGCCGCAGGCCAACTGGGTGCGCACGATCCACCACGGCCTGCCGGAAAAATTGCTGACGCCGCGGCCGGTGACTCCAGGCTATCTGGCCGTGCTGGGCCGGATCGCACCGGAAAAGGGTGTGGATCGCGCCATCAAGATCGCCATCCGCTGCGGCATTCCCCTGAAAATCGCCGCGAAGGTCGATCAGGCTGACCATGACTATTACGCTGAAATCGTCCGTCCGCTGATCGACCATCCCCTTATCGAATATATCGGCGAGATCGGCGATCACGAAAAATCGGACTTCCTCAGCGGCGCGATCGGATTGCTCGTTCCCATCGACTGGCCGGAGCCGTTCGGCCTTGTCATGATCGAAGCCATGGCTTGCGGCACCCCGGTCATCGCCTATAACCGCGGCTCGGTCCCCGAAATCATCGATGAAGGATTAACGGGCTTTATCGTCGAGGACGAAACCAGCGCGGTTTCAGCGGTCGGCCGCTTGTCCCAGCTGAATCGGCGAGCGATCCGGCAACAATTCGAGACGCGATTCACCGCACGACGGATGGCGCTCGATTATCTCGCCGCCTACCGCAGCCTGACGGAGGCGGTCGCGCCACGTATCAAGCTGGTGAGCAGCGCGGAATAACGCCGCTTAACTCCCCGTACGTCCTGCTTCATCGCGGAGTCTCGCTCTCGGATGGCTTGCGCCGTGTCGTCAACTACAACATGCAAGATGTAAAACCGGCGTCGCGGCGCATATTGCAACGCAACCTTCACATCGGGCGTAGGTTCACACCGCCAAAGCCGAACTTGCTTTGAACTTTGCAAATTACATGTTCTTATGATTTCAGGTTCGGCCAAATAAAAAGGCGGCAGGAAATATCCATGCCGTGCGAGGGGGCAAACGAGATGAAAAAAATTCGCAAGGATTCCGCCGGCAATCAAGCCAGCCCAGGCCACGCTTCATCGAAGCGGCAGGGCCGCCGCGAATTTCTCATCAAGACCGGAGGCATTCTCGCCGCTGGTGCATTCGGCGCCGTGCCTTTGCGCGGCTGGGCGGCCGACCCCGTCAATATCGGCGGGCTTTACCCGACTACCGGAAGCATGGCGCAGATCGGCGTCGGCTGCGTCGCCGCTGCCAGGCTCGCGGTCGAAATGGTCAACGATGCCGGCGGCATCAAATCGCTCGGCGGCGCCAAGCTCAATCTGATCGTCTCCGACGTGCAAAGCGACACTACGGTGACGCGCACGGAAACCGACCGGCTCATCACCGGCAACAAGCTGTCGGCGATCCACGGCTGCTACGCCAGCGCCCTCACCCTGATCGCCAGCGAAGTGGCGGAACGCGCCAAGGTGCCGCTGATCACGGGCTCCAGCTCGGACATGCTCAACAAGGGCCGCACCTACACGTTCACGCCGTTCGCGCGGGCCTCGCAATTTGCCCGCGCGCAGTTGCAGATGGCAAAACTCGTCAGCGATACGCCTAAGGTGGCCGTGATCTTCGAGAACACCGCCTTCGGCACCTCGACTTCGAATGGCCTGAAAGAGCTGGCGCCCTCCGAGGGCGTCGAGATCGTGATGTTCGAGCCCTATTCGGCCGGATTCACCGACGCCAGTCCGTTGATCAACAAGGTTAAGTCGTCAGGCGCCAATGCGCTGTTCTCGGTCTCCTATCTGAACGACCTCATTTTGATCGTCCGGACGGTCAAGCAATTCGGTCTCAATGTCTCGATCAATGGCGGCTCCGGCGGCTTCGTTATTCCCGACTTTTATAAAAATGTCGGCAAGCTCGCCGAAGGCCTGCAGGGCGTGGCGCACTGGAATCATGACGTCAGCGACGATGCCCAGAAGGTGAACGTCGAATTCAAGAAGCGCACCGGCGAATTCTTGTTCGAATATGCCGGCGGCCTGGTCGCGCAGACGTTCATGCTGGCCGACGCGCTCGAACGCGCCGGCTCGGCGGATCCGCAAAAGGTCCGCCAGGCCCTGTCTACGCTCGACGTTTCCTCCGGCTATGCGGCGATGGCGCCGGGCGGAAAGGTCAAGTTCGGGCCCGACGGCAAGAACATTTACGGACATCCGGTCGGCGTGCAATGGCAGAACGGCGATCTCGCCAGCGTCTTCCCGAAGGAAGACGCCCGCAAGCCGCTGCTGAAAATCTAGAACCGGTCAAGCCAGATGTGGGAGACAGTGGCCCAGGCCGTCATCAACGGCCTGCTCATCGGCGGCATCTATGCGCTCGTCAGTATCGGCGTGACGCTGATCTTCGGCGTGGTCAAGATCGTCAACTTCGCCCAGGGCGAATTCGTGATGATCGGGATGTACATCAGCTTTTTTCTCGCCAACCAGTTCGGCATCGATCCCCTGCTGTCGCTGTTCGTGTCGATGCCGGTGCTGTTCGTGATCGGCGTCCTGGTGCAGCATTTTCTGATCCGCAGGGTTCTGGGACCCAACGACATGCCCCAGATCTTCCTGACCTTTGCGCTTTCGCTGCTGCTCTTGAACCTGGCCTTGATGCTGTTCTCGGCGAACTACCGCACGGTCCACACCTCCTATTCCGACGAAGCGCTGCATGTCGCCGGGCTTTACATCCCGGTGGCGAAACTGATCGCCTTCGTCGTCGCGATGGCGCTCAGCGCGGCACTCTGGGTGTTTCTGCACACCACCGACCTCGGCAAGGCGATGCGTGCCGCCTCGCAGAACCGTGACGTGGCGATGCTGATGGGCATCAACCCCAAC
>JBAVEE010000545.1:0-1580 GCA_049587575.1 Bradyrhizobium sp. | reverse complement strand
GTTGAGCCGTCATGGCTCCCGGCGCTGGGCTCGTGTCTTGCGGTGCCGCATGCTCGGGCGCATCGCGCATGACGAGGGCTCGTCTACCCCGCCCGCGCCGCCTTCTTGCGATACGCCAGATGCACCGCGCAGTTGCAGCCCGGAGGATGGGCCTGCATTTCCTGCGACTCCACATCGTTGGCGGGCGCCGCGGCCGACGGCGCCACAGTCGGCATCGCCTCCTTGACGCGGCGGTCCTGCGCCTGGCGGTCCTGCGTCGGGATGTAGTTCAGGACCGGCGCCAGCCAGCGCTCGGCTTCGCCGACGCTCCAGCCCTTGCGCGCGGCATAGTCTTCCACCTGGTCGCGCTCGATCTTGCCGACGCCGAAATAGAAGCTCTCGGCGTGGCTGAAATAGAGCCCCGATACCGAAGAGCCCGGCCACATCGCGTAGCTTTCGGTCAGCTTCACGCCGGCGGTGTTCTCGGCGTCGAGCAGGCGGAACAACGTCGCCTTTTCGGTGTGATCGGGCTGCGCGGGATAGCCGGGCGCGGGGCGTATGCCCTGGTATTGTTCGAGAATGAGCTGATCGGGCGTCAGCGCCTCGTCCGGCGCATAGCCCCAAAACTCACGGCGCACGCGCGCATGCATCCGCTCGGCGAATGCCTCCGCGAGCCGATCGGCCAGCGCCTTGCACAGGATCGAGGAGTAATCGTCGTTGGCGTTCTTGAAACGGTCGGCGATGATATCTTCGCCGATCCCCGCCGTGACCACGAAGGCGCCGATATAGTCCGGCACGCCCGTTGACACCGGCGCGATGAAATCGGACAGCGCCGCGTTGAAGCGGCCCTCGCGTTTTTCGAGCTGCTGGCGCAAGGTGTGGAAGGTCGCGATCTCCCGGCTGCGCGCCTCGTCGGCGTAGACGACGATGTCGTCGCCTTGCGCGTTGGCCGGCCAGAAGCCGATGGTCGCCTGCGCTTTGAACCATTTGCCCTCGATGATGCGCTCCAGCATGTTGCGGGCATCGTCGTACAGCGAGCGCGCGACTTCGCCGACCTTTTCGTCGTCGAGAATGGCGGGAAAGCGCCCGGTCAGCTCCCAGGTCTGGAAGAACGGCGTCCAGTCGATGTACCCGGCCAGCTCCGCGAGGTCGTAGTCAGCGAAACTTTTTATGCCGAGAAACGCCGGCTTCTTCGGCGGTGCTTTCCCGAAATCGATCCTGACCGCGTTGGCGCGGGCTGCCGCGAGCTTCAGGCGCTTCTTGTCGGCCTGGGCGCGGAAATGCGCCGCGGAGATCTTGGCGTAGTCGGCGCGTACCTCGGCGGCGTAGGCTTCTCGCCGCTCTGGCGACAACAGCGACGAGGCCACGCCGACGGCGCGGCTCGCGTCATTGACATGCACCACCGGGCCGCCGCGGTAGTTCGGGTCGATCTTGACCGCGGTATGGACGCGGCTGGTGGTGGCGCCGCCGATCAGCAGCGGCACGGTCATGCCCTGGCGCTCCAGCTCGCCGGCGAGAAAACTCATTTCATCCAGGGACGGCGTGATCAGGCCGGAGAGGCCGATAATATCGGCGCCTTCGCGCTTGGCGGTCTCGATGAT
>JBAVEE010000544.1:0-5276 GCA_049587575.1 Bradyrhizobium sp. | reverse complement strand
GCACAAGCGGACGACGGCTCAAGCCGCGAGTGCAGCCTTGGCCTTCTCGGCAATCGCCTGGAACGCCGCCGGCTCATGGATCGCGAGGTCCGACAGCACCTTGCGGTCGACCGTGATGCCCGACTTGGAAAGGCCGTTGATGAAGACGCTGTAGGTCATGCCGAACGGGCGAACGGCGGCATTGAGACGCTGGATCCAGAGCGCGCGGAACGTGCGCTTCTTGCGCTTGCGGTCGCGGAAGGCGTATTGCCCGGCCTTTTCGACCGCGGCCTTGGCGGCGCGGATCGTGTTCTTGCGGCGGCCGCGGAAACCCTTGGCGAGCTTGTAGACTTTCTTGTGCTTGGCGTGAGAGGTCACACCGCGTTTGACGCGAGACATGACGGATCTCCTTCATGTGAAAATGGTGACGGATCGCCGCGCGGACGCGGCTCGGCAAAATCGGACCGGAATCGCGCTCGCGATCAGGCGTTCGGCAGGAAATATTTCTTGATGTTGTCGCCGTCGGTCTTGAACAGCACGCGGGTGCCGCGAAGCTGACGAATCTGCTTTTTCGTCCGCTTGATCATGCCGTGGCGCTTGCCGCGCTGGGCGGCGACTACTTTGCCGGTGGCAGTCACCTTGAAGCGCTTTTTGGCGCCTGACTTGGTCTTCAGCTTGGGCATTTGGCTCTCCTGTTGCCGCAGAAAAAACGCGCCCAAAGGGCGCTTTCGCAGCTAAAATGCTCGTTAGAGCGTTGAAAATGCTTGGCTATTTCCGAAATGAGATAGCCAGCATGGGCATCGACACGGCAGCCCTTGATCAGCCGGGCGATGAAGTTGGGGCTTATGGCAGAACCAGGCCGAATTGGCAACGATGAACCGGGGAGCCGGAATCCTCGACGAATCGTGCGACGCCGGCACGCGGCGTCGTAAAAAGGCAGGACAAAATGACAATTTCAGCCCAAGCGATTGCCGCTTTAGCCGATTTCGGGCGCGTCCGCGCCCCGCGATGGATATCCGCCGCAGCCGTTCTCGCCGCCATGACAGGGCTGCCCGATGCCGCCGACGCCAGAAGCGCCGGCGCGGCAAGGGCCTATGACGGCACCTGGAACGTGGTGTTCGCCACCCGGGCGGGCAATTGCAGCTCGACCAACAGCGTTCCCTTCGCCGTCTCGGGCGGCCGGGTTTCGTCAGCCGGAGGAGGCAAGGTCACGGGCGGCATCGGCCCCGCCGGCACCGTGGCCGTCAGGATATCGCTCGGTCTGTCGGCGGCCAGCGGCCGCGGCCGGCTGGTCGGCAACTCAGGTACCGGCCGGTGGAGCGGGATCATCTCCGGCGATCGGTGCAGCGGCAGCTGGCAGGCCACGCGAAGCTGAACGTCGCGTGCGCCGTCCCCGCCTTCGCGGGGACGACCATTCGGCAAGCTTGAATCAGGAAAGCCGAATCAGCGCGGCGCCAGAACCATCACCACCTGGCGGCCTTCGAAACGCGCGTCCTGCTCGACCTTGGCAAACTCCGCGACGTCGGTCTTGACCTTGTCCAGCAGCTTGGTGCCGATTTCCTGATGCGCCATTTCGCGGCCGCGATAGCGAAGAGTGACCTTGACCTTGTCGCCCTCCTCGAAGAACCGCTGCATCGCGCGCATCTTCACGTCGTAATCATGATCGTCGATCATCGGCCGGAGCTTGATCTCCTTGATCTCGACGATCTTCTGTTTCTTGCGGGCCTCCGCGGCCTTCTTCTGTGCCGAATATTTGAACTTCCCGTAATCCATGATCTTGCAAACGGGAGGATTGGTATTCGGCGAAATCTCCACAAGGTCCATGCCGGCTTCGAGCGCCAACTTGATGGCGGCGACGGTCTCGACGGTGCCGTGGTTCGTGCCGTTCTGATCGATCAGCTGAATCGTGGCGTTGCGGATTTCATCATTGGTGCGCGGCCCGTCTTTGGTGGCAGCGGGCGGGGCTCTGTTGGGACGGCGAATGGGTAGCTCTCCAAGGTTGTGAACGAAGGTTGCAGTCTGAAGGAATAAGGCTGCGCGGGCAAGCAAACTCGCGCCGCCGACCGCGAAATGCATCAAATGCGAGGCATTTTGGTCACGCCGAACAACTCCCGCCGGGACGGAACGTTCAGATCAGCCCACATAGAGGGCAAGGGTTCGTTCCGCAAGCGCCGCGTCGGCTCCAAAGGCGTCCGTTGACGGATCGGTTCGGCTCACTCAAACAGAGCAAACCGGAGTAACCCTTCATGACCAGTTCCGCTGCAGCAGGGCAGCCGCCCACTTTTATCGAGGTCGGCCAGGGCAGTGCTGCGCGCCGCATCGCGGTCCGTGCCCGCGCCGGCGGCTTGCCCGGGCTGTTCTGGCTCGGCGGTTTCAAGTCGGACATGATGGGCACCAAGGCCATCGCGCTGGACGCGTGGGCCGCCGAGCGCAATCGCGCCTGCGTCAGGTTCGATTATTCCGGCCACGGCGAATCCGGCGGCGATTTCATCGACGGTACGATCGGGCGCTGGCTGGAAGAGAGCGTCGCGGTGTTCGAGCGGTTTTGTTCCGGTCCCCAAATCGTCATCGGCTCGTCGATGGGCGGCTGGATGGCGCTGTTGCTGGCGCGTGAGCTGGCGAGGCGAAAGGCCACCCCCGGATCGCTGGCGGGCCTCGTGCTGATCGCGCCGGCGCCCGATTTCACCGAAGAGCTGATGTGGAAAGGCTTCTCGCCGGAGGCCCGGCAACAGATCGAAACCAGCGGCGTATGGCTGCGGCCTTCCGAATATGGCGAGCCCTATCCGATCACCCGTGCCCTGATCGAGGAGGGCCGCAAGCATCTCCTGCTCGGCGGTGCCATCGAGGTGGGGTGTCCGGTGCGGATCCTGCAGGGCGCGCAGGATCCCGACGTGCCATGGCGGCACGCCTTCGCGCTGGCGCACCGGCTGCCGGCGGACGACGTGGTGCTGACCATGATCCAGGACGGCGATCATCGTCTGTCACGGCCGCAGGATATCGCGCGGATCATCGCGGCGGTGGCGGAGATCGGGTGAGATTTTTATTCTAGTCATTCCGGTTCGACGCTTTCGCGCCGCCCCGGAATGACTCTGGAAGATTTATCCGCGCCGCCATTCCGCGCGCACGGCCTCGTCGGGTTCGCAGGCTGCGGCCCCTGCCGCCAGTGCCGCAAACGCCTCCGGTCCCGTCAATTGCGACAACGCCCACACCGCGGCGCCGCGCACCAAAGGGTTCGCATCGGCCAGCAGGCGTTCGGCCTCGACCGCCAACGCGCGGTCGTTGGAGTTGCCGATCGCGATCAGCACATTGCGGATGAAGCGGTCGCGGCCGATGCGCTTGACCGGCGATTTCGTAAACCGTGCGCGGAACGCGGCGTCGTCGAGCCTTGCGAGACCGGCAAGCTCGGGCGCGCGCAAGTCGTCGCGCGCCGCGAGCCTTGCCTCGTGGCTGGCCTGCGCGAATTTGTTCCACGGGCAAACCGCGAGGCAGTCGTCGCAGCCATAGATGCGGTTGCCGATGGCCTTGCGAAACTGGTGCGGGATCGGCGCCCTGCTTTCGATGGTGAGATAGGAAATGCAGCGCCGGGCGTCGAGCTTGTAAGGCGCCGGAAACGCGGATGTCGGGCAGATGTCGAGACAGGCCCGGCACGAGCCGCAATGATCGGCCTCGGCCGCATCGCGCGGCAGATCGGAATCGGTGAAGATCGCGCCGAGAAACAGCCATGACCCGAGCTGGCGCGAGACGAGGTTGGTGTGCTTGCCCTGCCAGCCGAGCCCTGCCGCCTGCGCCAGCGGCTTTTCCATGACCGCGGCGGTGTCGACGAACACCTTGACCTCGCAACCGGATGCCGCCACCAGCCATCGCGCCAGCGCCTTCAGCCGCTTCTTGATCAGGTCGTGATAATCATCGCCCCGCGCATAGACCGAGATCGCGCCGCGCGTGCGCTGGGCCAATATCGCCAGCGGGTTTTCATCGGGCCCGTAATTGACGCCGAGCATGATCACCGAACGGACGCCCGGCCACAGCACGCGCGGATCGGTGCGGCGCTCCGGATTTGCCGCCAGCCAGTCCATGTCGCCATGGGCGCCGGCATCGAGGAATTCACGGAAATGCCGGCCGGCATCCGCGATCGCATCCGGACCGGTCACGCCGACGCAGTCGAAGCCGAGCATGCGGGCCTGGTGCGCGAGCGTGTCCTTGATGTCGGCGGAAGCGGAGTGGGCGGTCGTATTCAGAAGTCGAGATCCACATAGGTCCGCGACGCCGGCACGCCCGCCAGCCATTCGCTCAACAGCGGACGGAACGAGGGGCGGGATTTCACCCGCGCGTACCAGGCCTTTGCCGCGTCGTCCTCGATCCATGGCACGTCGCCCAGATAATCGATCGCCGAAAGATGCGCCGCGGCGGCGAGGTCCGCAAAGCTGAGCCGGTCGCCGGCCAGAAAATTCCGCGTCCGCGCCAGCCAGCCGATATAGGCCAGATGATAGCGCACATTGGCCTTCGCCGCGCGGATCACGTCCGCCGCCGGCGCGCCGCCGCCGTCATCCTCGCTCATGAAGCGCTTGTAGATCCGCTCGGTGACCAGAGGATTGGAGGCCTCCTCGAAAAACTTGTCATTGAACCACGCCATCAGCCGGCGCACCTCGATGCGCTCATTCGTCCCCGACGGCAGCAGCCGGCGCTCCGCCATCGCGGCGCCGTGGGTCTCATCGAGATACTCGGCGATGATCCCCGCGCCCGGAACGGCAGGCCGGCCTTCGGCGATCAATACCGGCGTCGTGCCCGCGGGGTTCAATGCGAGAAACGCCTCGCGCCGCTCCCAGACCCGCTCTTCCACCAGGCGCACGTCCAGTCCGTGTTCACCGAGCGCCAGGCGAATAAAGCGCGAATGCGGGCAGAATGGGTGATGAAACAGCGTGAACATGCAGTCCTTGATAAATTTCCCGTCTTAAGAAAACTTCCCATTCGAGGCGGGCTGGCGGCAGAAGTGCGCCAAACTACAGAAGCTTGTGACCGAGGCAACCCCGCGTTTTCGCGTTTTTGACGTTGCGGCAGGGGGGCGAATAAGCGAGAAGAACCCGGCTTTTTTCCGCCGATATCGATCATAACAGCCCCAACGGATCACGAACCTGGAAAATGAGGCACTAGATCATGATGTCTGATTCGTTGAGGGCGGTGATTCTCGGTATCGTCGAGGGCGTCACGGAATTTCTGCCGGTGTCATCGACGGGCCATCTGCTGCTGGCGGAACGATTCTTCGATCTCGGCCAGGGCAGTTTCTGGAACAGCTTCACGGT
>JBAVEE010000543.1:0-1769 GCA_049587575.1 Bradyrhizobium sp. | reverse complement strand
GCCAGTGACGGTGTCAACAAGCCGATCACAAGATCACGTAGATGCCGTAAAGCATTGCGTGGGGAATGCCGGGCGTTTTCCGGTGTGACCTGACTAACATGTGTGCGTTCTACTACTACCATTGCACACGCGGCTATCGGGCGCATCGAGCGTCCGGCATTCCCTGCGCCCTCAAAGCTCAGAGGGCGGAACCAGCAGGACAAAGCTCGGGCGAAACGCGCCGCGAGAATGCGAAACCGTGGCTGTTTGAAATTCGAGTCTGTAGCGGCACTGCTTGTCCCGGCTCTGCGGAGCAGCGTAAACGCTGCGCCGCGTCCGGGACACGAAAGCGGCCTTACGCCCGCGTCCCCGTAAACGGAAAGCTGCCCATCGGGCCGATGCCCATTTCGCCGGAAATGCTGTCGCCGGAAACCTTGCCGGTGAAGTCGAGCGTCAGCGGCATCGGGTTGGTGATGGAAACCTTCCAGGCGACGTCGTCGCCATTGGCCTTGCCGTCGAAGATATCGGCTGAATTGCCTTCGGCCGACTGGGTGCCCGTCAGCGCGCCGCCGGCGCTCTTCAGGCTCAGTGTCGCGCTGCGATCGCCCATCGGCGTGCTCATGGTGATGTTCCAGTTTCCGTCCACGGCCATTCTCACATCTCCTCGTATCGACTTCGCAAAACCGGGAATGGTTCTGGGGTCCGTTCAAGCTTCCAGCGGCGGTATAGCGCATCTTGCGGCCGTGCCCAATGGCGGGGCCTGCGGCGTTTTTGCCGGACTGGTTCGCTTGGCGCCGCGTCGCAGGCGCCGGGCGAAACCGCTCCGGTCAGGCGCCGACGGCGCGAATCCGCCTGGTGATGACAATCCGGAACACGACGTATTGCACGGCGAAGGCCATGATCTTGGCCCCGACCGCGACCGCCGACACATAGATCGTCCACAGCCTGATGTCGCCGGTCAGCGCCACCGCGATGGTGCCGAGCCCGAGCGCGAACATCAGCGCCGCCCAGGCGTAGCCGGCGAGGGTGACATATTCCGGTATGGTCTGCGCCACGATCGGCGGCACGTAGCGCAGCATCCAGCCGCGCTTGAGCATGATCGCGCCGATCGCAAAATGCGCGATCGAGGGTTTGGCGAGCACGAAGCGCGGATCGCCGGTCAGAAGCGTCGCGCCGCCGAGCACGATCACCAGCGCGAGGCTGGCATAGGCCATCAAGCCAAGCGGCTCGGCCTTGACGCGGGCATGGACGAACTGGACCAGTGCGCCCGCGATCGCCACGCAGGTCGCCAGCACCACATTGCCGGTGATCAGGTACAGCGCGACGAACAAGATGGTGGAGAGGAAGTCGGTGCCGAGCCTGACGAATACGTCCCTCATGGTCGCGTCCTCCCGGTGGTTCCGCTCGATGTCGCTCGCGTATTCAGGAAACGGCCGGCGCGGCCGCCGGCGCCGCGACTCTTGCCTTGCGGTATTCCGGGTACCACCTGGTGAAATAGATCGCGCTGTTGCGGGCCGCGAATGCGATCGCCAGCCCGGACCACAGCGGCAGGCCCGGCAGATAGATCAGCAGCACGTTGGCCATCATCATCAGCAGGAAGGCCAGCGCCCACGCCCAGCTGATAACATAGTTTGCGGTCAGGAAGCCCGGCAATCCCGCGGTCTCGGCATCCACCACTTCGCGGGCATATTGCAGCGTGAACGGTTTGCCGATGGCGAGCGAAGCAAGCGCGATCACGAGCACGCCGGCGTCCACCGCGAGCTTCACGGCCGAACTGCTCCAGACCGAAT
>JBAVEE010000542.1:0-3080 GCA_049587575.1 Bradyrhizobium sp. | reverse complement strand
GCCCGGGGCGCTTTGGCCGGTGCCTTGGCGCTGGCGGGTGACGCCGGAGCGCGCGGTGCCGCGGTTCTGTTCCTGCTTGATCCAAATTCGACTGTGCGCCGCGCGGTTGCCAGAGGGCTTGCGCAGGTCGCAGCCTCGCTGACGCCGACAGAGGTTCGGCGGCTGATCGCGATGCGCAATTGGCGACCCGAGAACGAGCGAGCCGAAGTCGACGCGGTCATCCGCAAGGCGCGGGCGGCCGGGATCGATTGCGCACCATGGGAGGCTGGCAGCATCGAGGCAATCGTCGCCACCGCCGTCGATGGTGCCACAGCGCAGGGATTCCTGCTGATATCCTCGGCCGGACGGAAAAAGCGGATCTCGTCGATCCTGACCAAAGGCGGGATTGCGGATGCCTGGAGTGGGGAACCGGAATCGCGCCGCCAGATCGAGACGAGTCTCGCCGCCGCCGGGATGGATACCCCTACGCTTGCCGTATCCCGATCATATCTCGATCGCATCGTGGCGCACGAACTTGCGGTCAGTATCGAGAAACAGGAAACGCCGCCGTTCGGCCTGCTCCAGGTCGCCGAAACTATCGGCGGTGCCGATTGGCAACCCGCGCGCATGGCCTTTGGTGAAACGCTCGCCGGGCTGATCGTCGAGGTCCCCAAGGCGATGGGTGAGTCCGCCACGCTCGCATCGGTGCTGCGGAAGAGCAATGAACTTGCCGAGCTGGATGCCGTCGCACAATCCTGGTTCGAGGACGACCCGCAGGTCGCTCAAGCGGTGGAGCGCGCCCGCGGCCGCGATCGTGCCAAACTTGCGACCTATCTATTGCAGAGCGTCATTGCGCGACATCGTGACAGATGGGCTGACATTGTTTTGCGCACGGCCCTATGGATGCGCGAGGCTCCACCGGAGGCCGACCTATGCTGGCGCGAGCTCGCGATCGTTGCAAAAGCGCTCGCCGACGGACGGGATATGACCGAGATCGGATTGATGCGCGATATCGCATTGCGGACGATCGCGGTCCTCAGGGACGCTGGGCGGATATGAGTGAGCCGCAGAAGCGTTTTGCGCCGCCTATTCGCCAAGTTGGGGGACGTGGCAGATGAGATGGCGCTCCCAATAAAATCGATCGCAATAAATTATATTGCAATTGCAATTACATACGAGTTCGCAGTTTTATTCTAATGGCGCGCCAGCCACCACTCATCTGCGAACCTGGAATGAGTCCCATTACGGCTCGCCAGGACCGCTCGTTCGAGCACGTCTTTGCTGCCCTTAAATCGGATTTTGGTATCATCGACCTCGACAACCTTGATTAGGGATTTGCAGATAAGCCTTGCGGGAAGATTCCATGGGGAGTGGATAGCGACCAAGTCTGAAGCCAGACTGAAGTTGCTGAAACACTCAACCTGGAGACGACGATGTTGCACGATCATCCTTTCGACGGACTGACCGCTATCCGCACGCATATTGGCGCAATTTTTGTGTCGCTGGAACTGAGCCGTTCGAGGTGGCTGGTCACGTCGCTTTCGCCCGGCAAGGGCGAGAAGATGTCCAAACATGGCGTCACGGCCGGCGATGTTGCCGGCTTGACGAAGCTGTTCGCGGACCTCGGGCGCAAGGCGGAGCTCCGGACCGGCCAAAGCTATCCGATCATCACGATCCAGGAGGCGGGGCTGGACGGGTTCTGGCTGCACCGGGTTCTGCACCAGCAGGGGATCGAAAGCCACGTGGTTGACCCGGCCTCGATCGCGACGCCGCGACGGCGCCGGCGGGCCAAGACGGACCGGCTCGACGGCGAGGCGCTGCTGCGGGCGCTTCTCGCCTACAAGCGCGGCGAGCCGCGGGTCTGCGCGATGGTGGTTACGCCCTCGCCCGAGGAAGAGGACCGGCGGCGGCTTTGCCGCGAACGGCGGACATTGATCGAGGAGCGCGTCATGCATGTGAACCGGATCAAGGGTCTTCTGTTCGCGCAGGGCGTCTGCGACTACGCCCCGCTGCGGCGCGACCGGCGGACGCGCCTTGAAGCGTTGCGCACTGGAGACGGACGGGAGCTGCCTTCGCATTTGAAAGCGCAGATCGGCCGCGAGCTCGATCGGATCGAGCTGCTTCTGGAACAGATCAAGTCGGTCGAGGTCGCGCAGGAGGCTCTGCTGGCGAGAACGCCCGCAAGGGGGAAGGCCGCGCCGGACCCGGTCACGATGCTGCTCGCGGTGAAGGGAATGGGCGCCAACTTCGCCGCTGTGCTCTGGTCGGAGGCATTCTATCGGCAGTTCGCCAACCGCCGCCAGGTCGCCGCCTATGCGGGCCTTGCGGCCACGCCCTGGCAAAGCGGAGGCATCCGGCACGAGCAAGGCGTGTCGAAGGCCGGCAATCCCAGGCTGCGGACCACGATGATCCAGTTCGCCTGGCTGTGGATACGTCACCAGCCGCAGTCGGCCCTGACGCACTGGTTCAAGGAGCGAAGCCAGCAAGGCCGCAAGCGCGCGATCGTGGCGCTGGCGCGCAAGCTTCTCGTGGCCTTGTGGAAGTATGTCACCCAGGGCGTCGTCATCGAGGGGGCCGTGATGAAGCCTGCTAGCTGATCCAGCACCAGGCCCCGCGGCAAGCTCCGCCGCCCGCACGCAAAACCATAACCCATCTGCCGAGGCCCGATCAGCCTCGGAAGATCCGGGCGGACGAACCGATGGATTGCATGGCTTCAAACGCCGCAACGAAGAATGGCCTCGTCCTCTCGAGCCTGCCCGCCGCAAGCGGAATTGTGGTGCAGTCGCCTCACGCGACAACCGAATGTGAGTTTGATCTGGCAAGCAACCCAGATCGCCGAACCGGCTCGAACCCTGGATCGCAAATGCGAGGATTGTAGATGCCCTGATCGAACCGCCAATACGAGGAACTCCTGTCGTGCCCGATCGATCAAGCATGATGACGTGCTCGCTCAACTCAAGGCCAAGCCGCTGCGCGGCGGCCCTAAAGGGCCGGCCTTGACTTGATCTGCGCGCGTCATCCGGCGCAGCCCAAGGTCGGGACGAAGAGGTGGCCGCAGTCGAACAAAAAGGTGACTCCTCATCCTTGACACACACCTTCCC
>JBAVEE010000541.1:0-2681 GCA_049587575.1 Bradyrhizobium sp. | reverse complement strand
GCGGCTTGCCGACGCGCCGTGGGCGATGGAGTGCAAGACATGGAAGACGATCGACGTGAACAGTGACCGGCAACTCATCATCGGGGAAGGCATCCATTTCCATATCCGCGACGAACTGTGGGACGGCGACGCCATGCGCGTGCATATGGACCGCTACCATCCGGTTGGCCGCATGTTCGCCGACCGCTACTGCCGTACGGACGACAGGATGGAATTCCCGGCGGCCCAGGGGGCAAAGGCGGCTGTACCATAAGGAAGATGACGATCAAGACGCCGCCATTTTCTGCGACCGCGCCGCCGCGCTCATCACAAATCCCTCATAGCTCTTCGCCGCGACCTCGTTGCAGATTCGGCGATAGACCCCGACGCCGCCGATATAGGGCATGAAGATGCGCGGCTTGCCGGGAATATTGGCGCCCATGTACCAGGAATTGGCCTGCGGGTAGAGCGTGGCTTGTGCGACCTCGTTGACGTGCGCGACCCATCGGTCCTCGGCCTGCCTGCTGGCCTCCATCGTCTCGAGGCCGCGGTCGCGCATGAAGGCGACGGCGTCGGTGATCCAGTCGACATGCTGCTCGATCGAGACGATCATGTTGGAGAGCACCGACGGACTGCCGGGGCCGGTGATAATGAAGAGATTGGGAAAGCCCGCGCTCATCAGGCCGAGATAGGTTTTGGGGCCTTCGGCCCATTTCTGGTTCAGCGTCTGCCCGTGGCGGCCGCGTATATCGATCCTGGCCACCGAGCCGGTCATGGCGTCAAAGCCGGTCGCCAGCACCAGCGCGTCGACCTTGTAATCCGTGGCCCCGGCGCGCACGGCATCCGGCAATATCTCTTCAATCGGATCGGATTTGATATCGACCAGCGTCACATTCGGACGGTTGAAGGTCGCGTAATATTCGGTATCGACGCAAATGCGTTTTGATCCGATCGGGTGATCGTCGGGCTGCAGCCGTCTTGCGGTCTCGGGATCGCGCACGATCTCGGCGATCTTTTCCCTGACAAAACCGGCGGCGGTGTCGTTGGCGGCCTTGTCGAGGATGAGGTTGTTGTAGGCCAGCATGAAGGTCAGGCCGCCTTTTTCCCAGCGCGCTTCAAATCTGGCGCGCCGCGCGTTGTCGCCGTCGTCGAGCGCGCCCTTTTCAGGAAGTTCGGCATAGATGCCGTTGCGCGCTTCCTCGCGGGCAAAGCGCCGGATTTCCGGGTAATTTTTTCGGAACGCGTCACGCTCCTCAGGAGTCAATTCGGCGTTGCGGGCGGGAATGGAAAAATTCGCGGTGCGCTGGAACACCGTGAGATGGCGCGCCTGTTCGGCGATCACAGGCACCGACTGAATTGCGGAAGACCCGGTCCCGATCACGCCGACGCGCAAGCCGGTGAAATCTATCCGCTCATGCGGCCAGTGGCCGGTGTGATAGACCCTGCCCTTGAAGTCCGGCAAGCCCCTGATATCGGGCATCCTCGCATTCGACAGACAGCCGGTGGCGAGCACGACAAAGCTCGCGACCACGGTCGCACCGTCCGAGGTCGTCACCTGCCATGTGTTGGCGCTCTCGTCGAAGACAGCGCGATCGACGCGGGTGTTGAGGACAATATTGCTGCGCAGGTTGAAGCGGTCGGCGACATGATTGGCGTATCGAAGAATCTCCGGCTGCGGCGCGTAGCGCTCGCTCCAGTTCCATTCCTGCTGCAATTCATCGGAGAAGGAATAGGAATACTGCATGCTCTCGACGTCGCAACGGGCGCCGGGATACCGGTTCCAGTACCAGGTGCCGCCGACATCGCCGCCCTGCTCATAGACCCGGACCTTCAGCCCCTGCCCGCGCAGCCGGTGCAGCATGTACATCCCGGCAAAACCGGCGCCGACCACGACGGCATCGAAGGTTTCACGGCCCGCGGCGTGGTCTTTTCCCGGCATGGATGGCAAGGCGGACATCACGTGGCGCTCCCGTCGCATTTTATCGTTTCGAGCAGCATTCTACCCGGGGCGCGAAAGCGCAAGAGACAAAACGGCGGGGTCGGGTCCCGCTTATTTTGCCGTGCGGAATGAAAAGCGTCGTCATACCCGCGAAAGCGGGTATCCAGTATTCGCCGGCGCAGATTGGGCCGCTAACGGTGCGGCGTACTGGGCCATCCGCTTTTTCGCGGATCACGACACCGGAATACTGATTTCAGCGCTCACGCTTGGCATGCACACCAATGATGCGCTAGCGTCGTCAGTGCGTTCGCCGATCAAACCGGGAATGAGCCGCCGAAAAGGCTGCCGCAGGGAGCGAAGAACACACCGATGAAATCGCCGGTTTGCGAGATGCTGGGCATCGAATTTCCGCTGTTCGCCTTCAGCCATTGCCGTGACGTGGTGGCGGCGGTGAGCCGCGCCGGAGGTTTCGGCGTGCTCGGCGCCACCACGCATTCGCCTGAATCCATCGAGCAGGAACTGAAATGGATCGACGATCACGTCGACGGCAAGCCCTACGGCCTCGACGTGCTGATCCCCGAGAACATTTCGACGTCGGGCGAGAAGGACGTCACCTGGAAGAGCCTGGAGGCGCGGGTTTCCCCCGAACATCGCGCCTTCACCCGCAATCTGCTGAAGAAGTACGGCGTCGAACTGACGGCGACTGAAGTTCCCGCCGGTCAGCCACAGCCGTTCGACGCCAGCCGCGCGCTGGCGGTTCTTG
>JBAVEE010000540.1:0-3875 GCA_049587575.1 Bradyrhizobium sp. | reverse complement strand
GAGCGGGATGTGGAAACGGAGTCAAGGTTGAACCACTAAGGCACCGCCAGACGAAAGGGGCGGAAACAGATATGTTCAGCCTACAACCACCGCGCCACATCTCGACTCTACCAATTGCGTCGTTCTGACTGCCCGCCGACCACTTCTGGTCTACCCTGATGAGAAGACATGCTCAGCCGCTGCCGGTATGTCTCAAAGGTGCCAAGAGCTATGCACCGCAGCAAAAGCTGTATTGGGCTGCGTGCTATTGAGTCCGCGCCGTAGTTCACGGCCGTACCGCCGGCGTCTCGATCGGCATTCCCCGCGCGCGTGACATCAAGTACAGCTCGAGCTCGACCAGCTCCGGCGCGCCGTAATCGTAATTCTGGGCGCGCATGCCGGTGATGCAGTTGCGCAGGCGGCGCTGCAGCGATCCGAGCGATTGCCATTCCAGCCGGTAGATCGGATAGCCGGTCGGCAGCGCCTGGGTCACGGCGGAGCCGGCGAGGTGCTTGTCCCAATTGTCGTCGTGGCAATTCGTGCAGCCGAGATTGAGCTGCCCCTGACGCCGCATGAAGAAGTCGTGCCCCTTCGCGACGAACGGCGTCAGTTCGGGAGCGGTGTCGGGCGCAATCGCGACGCCGCGTGACTGCTCGGCGACGAACGCGGTCAACGCCAAGAGGTCGTGGCTTTCCAAGGTGAACGGCGTGGCTTCCTGGTGCCGCGCGCGGCACAGATTGATGCGCTGTTCCAGATTGACCGGGCGTCCAAGCGCCTTGTCGTAGGCGGGGTAGCGCGCCGCCACGCCCTTCATGGTGGCGCCCGCGTCGTTGTGGCAATCGGCGCAGGCCTTGCCCGCCGCACCGGCCTTGCTCTTCCACAAGGCTTCGCCGTCGAGCACCCACAGCATGCCGGGATTGGCGGTGTCGTCATCCTGGATCGCCTTGGTCTCCGGCGTCATGAAGCTGTAGCCGGAGCGGCGCTCGGTTTGCGGGATTTCGGCCGCGGCGAGCGGAGCGACGGCGATGCCGGCCGCGAACAGCAGCGCCGCAACGATTATCGTTCCGGCCGATTTCATTCGACGGCAATGGCGGCGGAGGCGGTTTCGGTAAAACCATTGTCGCCGATCCATTCGAAGTCGAATTTGCCGCTTTCGTTCGCCACCGTGAAAAACGTGATGAACGGGTTTGCCGCAATCGCCGGGAACAGGTCGGCGCGGAAAATCTCGGCGCCGTTGAAGCGGCAGGTGAAGCTGGTGATGATGTTGCGCGGAACCAGCTGGCCCGAGGCGGTGTGCCGATAACCCGTCTCCATGACGTGCGACATCAGCGTCTTGATCTCGATGATCTCGCCGCGTTTGGCCTTTTTCGGAACGTTGATCAGTGCGGACGCCATCAGATCACGTCCTCGGTGCAGGCCGCCAGCGTCACCACGACATCGGCGCTGACGGACCAGAAGGAGCCGTCGGAGAGCCGCGCGATGGCGATGATCTTCTGGCTGTCGGCAAGGCGGATACGGGTGGAAACCTGGGCGCGGCCGACCTTTGGGCCGAGGTAGAAATTGCCGAGATTGGGCTGCGGGTTCTTTTCGTTGAAAACGTGGATGCTCTTGACGTGGTCCTCCGCGGTCATCGGGCTCGCGACGCTCACGGTCATCGGCACGGTATTGCCGTTTTCGACCAGCGGCGGCACATCGAGCTTGACCTTGCCGGTTTGCACCGTCGCGGCGCCGACCACGTTCCTGATCGCGGCGGCCATGGTTTCGGGTGTCGCTGCTGCCGGTCGCAGACTGACGACAGGGACGACCCCGATGGCAGCCGCGCTGCCGGCGAGGCCGAGGAACCGGCGGCGTGTGGAAGCTTGTGTCTTGCGCATCGTATCGTGCCCTTCTATTGGCGCAGCGTTGCAAGATACGCCACGATATCCTCGATCTGTTCGGCCGACAGGATCGGCTTGCCGCGCCATGCCGCCGCAACGCGATCGAGGCCGTCCACGCGATAGTAGGACGGCATGATCGTCGCGGGATTGAGGCGCGACGCGCTGACCAGCCTTAGCCGCAACTGGCCTTCCGACCAGCGGCTTCCGGCGCCCGCCAGGTTTGGCGCGAGATCGCCCTGAAACTTCTCCTCCGGGAATGGACCGCTGTGGCAAAGGATGCACGTAGTGGTGCGTTCCAGCACCAGCGCGCGGCCTCGCGCCGCATCGCCCGGCGCGCCGGTCAGCGGTTCCAAGATGGAATCGCCGGTGACGGTATAGGGCCGCAACGCCTGTCCGCCGGCCGCGCAGGGCAGGGCGAGCATCGCCGCCGCGAGCCATGGACCGGCAACATTGATTGTCGACCTAGCCAAAGGTTTCCACCGTGATCTTCTTGTACCAGGATTGCGCCTGGTCGGCTTCACGCATCCGCACCTCACGCGGCGCATCGACCGGACTTGTGAAACCGCTGCCTTCAACCTCGACGAAAATATCGTCCTTCGGCTGATAGCTGCCCGACAGCGAGAACGCATAGCCGGGCGCAACGGTGTTGTAGCAGGCGCCGTTCAGTTTCGGCATTGCCGGAGCCGCGCCGGAGATCAGGCTCGCCACGGCGCCGGCGCATGCCCTGGCCTCGGCGCTCGCTGCCGACGCGGATTTCGGGATGCCGCCACCCAAGCAGGCGTCGCCGATGACGTGGATATTGGGCACGAGTTTCGAGGAAAACGTGACCGGGTCGATCGGGCACCAGCCGGTGTGGTCGGCCGCGCCTGCGATGGCCGCGATGCGGCCGGCCTTCTGCGGCGGGATGACGTTCGCGACCTGCGCATCGTAATTGCCGAAATCGGTGACCAGCGTGTTGGTCGCGGCCTCGACCGAAACGACACCGCCTCCCTGTGACAGCGATACCCGCTCGATCATGCCGGGATATAACTCCTTCCAGGCATTCTCGAACAGGCGCTGCTGCGGAAAGCCATCCTTGGCGTCGAGGATGATCACCTTGGAGCGCGGCTTCTTCGCTTTCAGGTAATGGGCGATCAGGCTGGCGCGCTCATAAGGCGCGGGCGGACATCGCAAGGGGGCGGCGGGCAGCGCAAGCGCAACCAGTCCGCCGTCCTCCATGGCCTCGAGTTGGCGGCGCAGCAGAAGGGTCTGCTCGCCCGCCTTCCAGGCATGGGGCATTTTCGCAGCGGTTGCCTCGTCATAGCCGGGCAATGCCTCGAATTTCAGGTCGATGCCGGGTGCGAGCACCAGACGATCGTAGCCGAGCGAGCTGCCGTCGGCGAGACCGACGATCCGCGTTTGCGGATCGATCTTGACGGCTGCCTGCGCAATGACGGTGACGCCGCCGGCGGCAATTCTGTCGTAGCCGAATTGCTGCGCCCCGATGTCCCGCAAGCCCGCGATCACCTCGTTGCTGAGCGGACAAGCGGTGAAGGTCCGGTTCGGCTCAACCAGCGTCACCTGCAGTTTGCTGTCGATCTGTCGCAGCGCGCGCGCGCAAGCCGCGCCGCCGAACCCGCCGCCGATCACGACGATGCGCGCGGCAGATTGCGCGTGGGACGGGCACGGCAATGCAAAGGATGCGGTCGCCGCCGCGATGCCGCGGACGACGTTTCTCCGCGTCATCATGCGCAGCGCGGCCATGGGCTCTATCCGAGAAGGTGGTGCGGCGGCCGTCAAGGCCGCCGCTTTGGGGTTCAGGCGAAGGTGATGTTTTGCTCCCTGAGCGGTACCGAGCGGATACGTTTTCCGGTTGCCGCGAAATACGCATTCAGCACGGCCGGCCCCGCGACGCAGATCGTCGGCTCGCCGACGCCGCCCCAGAAGCCGCCGCTCGGCATGATGATCGATTCCACCTTCGGCATTTCGGATATCCGCATCGAATTGTAGTTGTCGAAATTCGACTGTTCGATACGGCCG
>JBAVEE010000539.1:0-1802 GCA_049587575.1 Bradyrhizobium sp. | reverse complement strand
CCTTGTATCTTCGATTCAGTCTTTGGAGGAGAACCTCATCGATGAAATGAATATAGGACGATATTTCGCGCTGCAGAAGTTTCAATGCTGCGGTGCAGCTAATCCCAATACGCATAGCTGTGATAATAAACGCTTAACCATTGGGGTGGCGTATCGACAGATACACGGAAACCGGCGCCCTAGGGCCGGATTGCCGAAAAGAGCCCAAAATATAACGGAAGTGTGTCAGTCGACCGCGGCTTCTGCCCCCAGAGATAGGTTCCCTGCGCCTAACGGCAAGGTGGAACGCGGTATGCTGAGCGCCTGTTCCGGCCGGTCAGGCGTAATTGAATCATGCGTGATTCGCATGCGAAACTAAGATTGAACTATAAATCATTTCTATGATGAGGTTGGCTTTTATGGAGTGTGGGCGAGCTGGGTTGCGAAATAGCCGATGGTTTTCGCGTAGACCTCGCTCTTGTTCCATTGCTGAAGCACAGCGAAATTCGCGCTGCCGGGCTCCCAGTCCTTGCCGCGTTGCCAGCCGTAACTGGCAAGGAAATTCGCGGTCGACGCCAGCACGTCCGGCGCGCTGCGCAACAGGTCACGGCGGCCATTGCTGTCGAAATCCACCGCGAATTTGATGTAGGACGACGGCATGAACTGGGTCTGGCCGATTTCACCGGCCCAGGCGCCGCGCATTTCCGACGGCGCGAGGTCGCCGCGTTCGACGATGCGCAGTGCGTCCATCAGTTCGCCCCGGAACATCTCCGAGCGCCGGCAGTCATAGGCCAGGGTTGCCAGCGAGCGTAGGGTCGGGAATTTTCCGATATTGACGCCGAAGTCGGTCTCCAGTCCCCAGATCGCGACCAGAACTTCGCCGGGCACGCCATAGCTTTGCTCGATGCGGGACAGCACTGAACCATACTGCTTCATCATATTGGCGCCGCGCATAAGGCGCGGCGGGACCATGCGGCCGGAGAACTCTTCGAAACTCTGGCTGAAAACCTTTTGCGAGCGATCCCGCGACAGCACCGCCTGATCGAGCGTCACGCCGCTCAGGCCGGAGGCGATTGCCGTTGGCGAGATTCCTTTTGCTGCGGCTTCAGTTTTGAAATCGTCGAGCCATGCCTGAAAGCTGCCGGTGCCGCAGGGCGCCGTGGGCGCGGCGGTCGCCGGAATTGTCAGTACTGCGCTCACCGCGAAGGCGCGAAAGACGTAGCGGAACATCACCGGAATTCGCACAGTCTATTCACTCCCGGAAAGAAATACGGAATCTTCACTCCCGGAACGAAACGACGGGCGACCCGATATGTCGGGGGCAACCGCGGCCAAAACAAGGCTATCGGCGAGAGCCACGCCAAGCCAGCATATCACGTTTCATCGGGCTGTTCACGCCACACCGCCGGTCGACAATCAACCGGCGATCCGATCGCTCTGGCGGGGCGCCTATGCGCCGTCCTTGCGCCGCCAGGGAAACAATGCGGCCGGGAAATCCGCCGCCGAACGCCGCTCGCGCTGCGGGCGGGGAGGCATCGGCCGGGGATTGGGATCGGGCGCGATCACCTTGCGATAGAGATGCCAGGTGGCGTGGCCGAGCAGCGGGACGACGATGGCGAGGCCGAGAAACAGCGGAAGCGATCCCAAAACCAGCAACGCCGCCACGATCAATCCCCAGGCCGCCATTGGCTCCGGATTTCGTGCGACCGCCCGAAGCGATGTCACCATGGCGTCGCCGGCACCGGCGTGACGATCGAGCATCAGGGGAAACGACACCACGCTGATGCACAGCGCCACGACGGCGAACAGGAAGCCCACGCCAC
>JBAVEE010000538.1:0-3183 GCA_049587575.1 Bradyrhizobium sp. | reverse complement strand
CCTGCAGGCTCACTGGATCGTGAAAGCGGTCATGCTGGGGCTGCTCTCCTGCTCGGTCTGGGTCTGGGCAATCGCGATCGACACGATTTTCCTCTATTCGCGCACCAAACGCGCGATGGATCGTTTCGAGCAGGCGTTCTGGTCCGGCCAATCGATCGAGGAACTCTATCGCGCGCTCTCGGCCAAGCCGACCCAATCGATGGCGGCCTGCTTCGTAGCCGCAATGCGCGAGTGGAAACGCTCGTTCGAAAGCCAGGCGCGGTCCTTCGCGGGCCTGCAGATGCGGATCGAAAAGGTCATGAACGTCTCCATCGCCCGGGAAATCGAGCGACTGGAACGCCGGCTCCTGGTGCTGGCGACGGTCGGCTCGGCCGGCCCGTTTGTCGGCCTGTTCGGCACGGTCTGGGGCATCATGTCGAGCTTTCAGTCGATTGCCGCTTCCAAGAATACCTCGCTGGCGGTGGTAGCCCCCGGCATCGCGGAGGCGCTTTTTGCCACGGCAATCGGCCTTATCGCCGCCATTCCGGCGACTATCTTCTATAATAAGTTCACTTCCGAGGTGAACCGGCAGGCCCAGCGGCTGGAGGGGTTCGCAGACGAGTTTTCAGCGATCCTGTCGCGCCAGATCGACGAGCGTGCCTAAAGGTCGGATCGATATAGTGTGAGCGCATTGTGAGCATCAGAACATGGCGATGAACATGGCAGGCTCGCCGGGCGGCGGACGCCGCGGCCGGCGTCGCGCCGTGATGGCGGAGATCAACGTCACGCCCATGGTGGACGTGATGCTGGTGTTGCTGATCATCTTCATGGTGGCGGCACCCTTGATGACGTCAACGATCGATATCGACCTGCCGGTCGCCAGTGGCGGCAAGTTGTTGTCCTCGAACTCGCCTCCGCTGACGCTATCGGTCAAGCGGACCGGGGGCAGCTGCAATTCCAGTGTCGAGCTTTATCTGGGCGATACCCTGATTCCGGCCGCCGACCTGCTGACCAAAATCAAGGCTATTCGTGAAACGCGGTCGGAAGCCGACAGCGTGGTGTATCTGCGCGGCGACAGAGACGTCTGCTACACGGATATGATGAAATTATTGGGATATATTCGGACCGCAGGCTTCAAGGCGAATATCGTCATCCTTCCCGAGCAGGGTTCGTGAGTCAGGGAGCGGCGAGCGATGTCTGACGGCGGAGCGGGAAAGCTCAAGTGAAGGTCAAGATCGACAAGACACTGGCCGCCTCGATTGCCCTGCACATCCTCGTGCTGGGCTGGGGGATAGTGTCGTTCTCGACCAAGGCCTTCGAAATGGCGCCGGAGGAATCCGTCCCCGTCGATGTCGTTTCCGCCGACCAACTCGCCCACGTCATGGCCGGCATGAAGTCCGGCAAAAAGGACAATCCGAAGCCGCTGGCGGAGAAGGTCGCCGAGGCGAAACCCGTCGATGACGCCGTCGGCAAGATCACCGAGAAGGCGCCGGTGGTGACGGACACGGCGCCGCCACCGCCGCCAAAGGTCGAGGAAAAGCCGGTCGAGAAAAAGCCCGATCCGCCCAAGCCGGTCGCTGAAGCCAAGCCGAAGGAAGAGCCGAAGCCGATCGAGAAAAAGCCGGATCCGCCCAAGGTCGATCCGATCGCGGAAGCCCTGAAGAAGGAAGAGAAGAAGCCGCCGCCGAAGCCGCAAGTCCATGCCGCGACGCCACCGCCGCAGAAGCCGAAGGAGCGCACCTTCGATCAGTCAAAGATCGCGGCCCTGCTCGACAAGCGCGATCCGGCCCGGCAAGCGGTGGCGGGCGAAACGCTTAATTCCAATGCGGCGCTCGGCCTTTCCAAGGGTAAGGCCGCGGACAATTCCGCCACCTGGGGCGCAATGTTCCAGTCCCAGGTCGAGCGCTGCTGGAAGAAGCCCTATGGCGGGATCGAGAGCCAGAATCCCGAAGCGGCTTTCTCGATCAGGTTGAAGCGCGACGGCACGCTTGAGGGGATGCCGGTACCGGAAGGTACACCGTCCACGCCGTATCTTCGCGTCTATCAGGAGAGCGCCTTGCGCGCGATCATCGAATGCCAGCCCTACAACCTGCCGGCAGCCTATTTCGAGGAATGGAAATATTTTGCGCCGGTGTTCACCGAACGAAAGACCTGAAGGCGGTTGCTCCTGACGATCGCGTACATGAAATGAAACCCCTGCAAATGACTGACAAAGATCAATCGCGCGTGATGCCATTCCGCCTAAGCCGCCGACAGCTACTTTCCGGTATGGCCTCGCTCGGCGTGCTGATGGGCGCACCTGTCCGCGACGCATTCGGGCAGAAGCGCATCATCGTTCCCGAGGGCGATTTCGCGCCGCTGCCGATCGCAATTCCGAATTTCGTCGGCGGTACGCCGTCGGACGGTGATGTCGGCGTCGGCGTGACCCAGGTCATCACCAACAATCTCAAGCGCAGCGGACTGTTCGCGCCGATCGATCAGGCCGCCTATATCGAAAAGGTCGTCAACATCGACGCGGCGCCGCAATTTGCGAGTTGGAAGACCATCAATGCGCAGGCGCTGGTGACCGGCCGCATGACCCGGCAGCCCGACGGACGTTTGAAGGCCGAATTCCGCCTCTGGGATGTCGCCACCGGCCAGCAGCTGACCGGCCAGCAATACTTCACCTCGCCGGAATACTGGCGGCGGATCGCGCACATCATTTCCGACCAGATCTATGAGCGTCTGACCGGCGAGAAAGGCTATTTCGACAGCCGCGTGGTGTTCGTCGATGAAACCGGCGCCAAGGAGCGGCGCGTCAAGCGGCTGGCGTTGATGGATCAGGACGGCGCAAATGTCCGATACCTGACGCGTGGTACCGATCTGGTGCTGACCCCGCGATTTTCGCCCTCGACCCAGGAAATTACCTTTATGGAATTCGGCCAGGGCGATCCGCGGGTCTATCTGCTCAATATCGAGACCGGTCAGCGCGAGATCGTCGGCAATTTTCCCGGCATGTCTTTCTCGCCGCGCTTCTCGCCCGACGGCCAGCGGGTAATCATGAGCCTGCAACAGGGTGGCAACTCGAATCTGTTCGTGATGGATTTGCGCTCCAAACAGACGACCCGGCTGACCCAGACGCCCGCGATCGACACCGCGCCGTCTTACGCGCCGGACGGGGCGCGCATCTGCTTCGAATCCGACCGCGGCGGCTCGCAGCAGATC
>JBAVEE010000537.1:0-1822 GCA_049587575.1 Bradyrhizobium sp. | reverse complement strand
GTGAAAGATTGGTGGCGGAAGTGGAGTTACGAAACCCCGTTGGCATTCGGTGACGCACTTTGGGAAGCACTGGTCGTGCAGTTCGCTTATCTTCTGAGCCGGCTGACCGTCCGGCGGGTTCTGGAGTTTGTCGCAATCGCCATTCTGGTGATGGCCTTTGCCCAAACAGCTCCGCTCGACCTGGCATTCCTGTTTGCCGGCGACACTCTGATGTATCTGGAATTCGCGGTTATTGTCCGGCTCGCCGCCAGCAGAGAGCACTTCATGCATATGCTGCGCCTCGCAGTCCGGTTTGCCGGCTTTGCGATGCGTGTGGCGAGAGCCGCCATCGACCATTCGGTTGCGCGGATCGTCAGGCTGCGCGAACGGCGCACCCCCGCGCGCCCGGCGAAGCCTCGCATTTCCGATCAATCCGACGATGGCCGCGGCCTCGGAGCGGCTTGGGGTGCCCTGGCGGCCGCGTGACGCATGCGTCCCGGGCGCGTGCAACGCCGCTGCACCCGATTGCGGAAGCCGGTCTACGGCAGCAACGCTTCCGGCAAGTGATCGAAGCTGTAGGCCTGCGGCCGGTTACGCCGGACAAAGCCGCCCACCTGCCAGGCAAACAGGGCCGTGAAGCCGACAAAGAACAGCGCGCCCGCCCACTCGCCGGTTGCGATGGAACGCACAAAAAGTCCGGCCATCGCAATCGCGACCAGCGTCACGCCTGCAACCGCCGCGGCATAGACACGCGGCCCGAGACCGCCGACCAGCACAGCCCTGCTTCCGGCCCTCGCCATGCGCGCATGCAACTGCGCGATGAAGACGCAGTAATCGCGGTCCTGCGGCGCCATCAGCGCCGCGGTCTGCCAGCTGGTCGAAAGGATGACGATGCGCGCGCCATCGGCATTTCCGATGTCGGCGCGAAACCGGCGCGACTGCATCGACACCGGGCGATACGACAACCTGACGGTTGCAATGTCGGCGTAAGGCCACATCCCCGACTTGCCGGCAACGCGCCACGACAACCCTTGCTCGGTCAGATCGAACTGATGCGCCGCGCCGATCAGCGATGCCTTGTAGGCGTAACGGGTGACGGGGGCGCCCTCCGGAGGTATCGTCGCCCGGTCTGGTTGCGGCTGTGGCAATCCGATGCTTCCCGGTCAGTGCGGCGCATGATCAGCCGAAGCGGCTCAACCTCTGGCATCGACTTGCGCCCATCGCCGCGGTTATCTTACAAGCGGAGCATGACCGAGACGACCTATTTTCCGCGCCGCCTGATCCTTGCCGGCGCCGCGATTTCAGGAGTGCTGCTGGCGCTGGCCGTGCACATGCTCGGTGCAGGCTTCGGGCTCGATCTCGGCGGCCTGTGGCGATCCGATACGGGCGAATTCATGCCCACGGGCGCGGCGTTGGCGTGGTGGCTGATTGCAACCGTCGGCTTTTGCGGCGGCTATTTCACCGCGACGCTGCTGGACAGCGCGGTATCGGGCCAAATTCCGCAGCGGATGCGACAGTTCCTGATCGCGGTCGGCGTGCTGGTGCTGGCGGGCGCCGGCCAGGCCGCCGCGGCGCCCAGTCCGATTCCGACGATTTCAGGCGTCCTCGCGGGGCTGGCGGCGCTGGCCCTTGGCGCCGTGGTGGCGTTCTGCGGCGCGCATTTTGCGCTGCGCAAGGCTTGACCGGTCGCGTACCGCCGGCAAAGGCTCAGGTCACCGGCGCCGAAACCGGGCGTTGCGGCAACTGGACATCCCACGCGAGACCCACCAGCACCAGCAGACGCAACATCAGATAGGTCAGATCGATCTCCCACCAGCGCCGCTGATTGCAGGCGGAACTGGGC
>JBAVEE010000536.1:0-1503 GCA_049587575.1 Bradyrhizobium sp. | reverse complement strand
CCTTGTCATCCGGAGCCTCACAAGGCGGGGCGTCCCTGAGTTTCTTGTGATTTTGCCCGACGGGAGCCGCACGTTAATTCCCGCGGCTTGGACGGACCGGAATGGCGGGTTAGACGCCAAGTCTTCGTCCACGCTGGCCGCAAGTGCAAACGGCCTCGAAGGTCTTTGCTTGATCGATGATTTGCTCAAGGTGCGCGACGTCGTCGATGCTCTTCTGAGCCGGCTCGCCGAGTCGGCCCCCGAACAGGAGGGCGACCATGCAGATGGAGTTGGCGTTTCTCGAACTCCCGGCGGAGCCGGAAGAACCATCGAAGGGGCCTTGGGAACAGATCGATCCGTTGGCACAGGTGGCCGCCCTGGCGCTTCTCTCACGACTGATTGCGCAAATGCTTGCGGCAAGCGCAGAACCGCATCCGGAGAGCGGCGATGAGTGACGCCCTCAAGATAACGTCGAGCCATTTGGCTCGTGTGGCCATCGTCTACTTGCGCCAGTCCAGCGCCGCTCAGGTTGAGAACAACCGCGAGTCGACCGACCGACAGTATGCCTTGGTGAACAAGGCCACAGATCTCGGATGGACTGCTGACAATGTCCTTGTCATCGACGAAGATCTTGGTCTCTCAGGGTCCGGAGCCGTTGCGCGATCCGGTTTCGCCCGTTTGACCGCCGAGGTCGCGCTCGGACACGTGGGCCTCGTTCTGGGTCTTGAAGTCTCGCGATTGGCCCGCAACAATGCCGACTGGTACCGACTCATCGATCTATGTGGTCTGTCCAACACGCTGATCGGCGACGCCGACGGAGTTTATCACCCTGCGTTGTTCAATGATCGCCTCCTGCTCGGACTGAAGGGCACAATGAGCGAAGCGGAACTCTATGTCCTTCGATCTCGCCTCAACGGCGGGATCCGCAATAAGGCGGCCCGAGGCGAATTGCGGCGCGGCCTGCCAGTTGGGCTGGTCTGGGGCGAGGCCGACGGCGAAGTCAGATTTCATCCTGATGAAGCCGTCAGGACGACGATCGCCAGAATCTTTTCCCATTTCGCCGAGACGGGCTCGGCGCGGCGCGTTTGGTTATGGTTCCGATCCGAAGGGCTGCGCATACCACTTCGGATGCACCAGGGGTGGAAGATCCTTTGGGTGGACGCCAGTTACCACGCGATCCATCAGATTTTGAGCAACCCCGCCTACGCGGGCGCTTACGCGTACGGACGGACGCGCCGGGAGACTAAGCTCGACGGATCTGGCGTACCCCAAAAACGCATGCGACACTTGCCGCAGTCTGAGTGGCAAGTGCTGATCAAGGAGCACCATGAAGGCTACATCGACTGGCGAACCTTTGAAGCCAACCAGGCCAGGCTGGCCAGCAACACGCGCCCAGGGCCGCACAAAGCGGGCGGCGCCGTGAGAGAGGGGGCCGCACTTTTGCAGAGCCTGGGCACATGCGGACATTGTGGCCGGCGCTTGAAGACTCATTATAGCGGACGCAACGCCGCCCCCGGCTATCAC
>JBAVEE010000535.1:0-8232 GCA_049587575.1 Bradyrhizobium sp. | reverse complement strand
GCGGAGTTCCGTAGTCCAATCTAATGTTGTTTTTGAGCATTTTTTCTTCAGAAGCATGCCAAAGTAGCTCAATACATGCCGAAACCGTGCCGGCAAGGCGCAATCGCCCAGATTTGGCCTGCAACGGCACGAACAAGTGAGGGAGAAATTCACCGGCTTCGGCTCGTAAATTACGGTACTTTGTTACCTAAATCGACCAAAAGCGCCACCTGACGACTGCGCCGAGGTCGAATCCCTTTTGGACATCCGCCTTTTCTAGCCGATCATTTTTTGACACAAAGTGCTGCGCCTCCATGTTCACGGAGATTGGTGCGGATAATGCAAATATCCGAGCCAGACGGAGATTTCGAATGAGATTGGTGCAACTTGCGTAACGGGCGTCCCATGGCAGTGTATCTTGCGCAGCCCCGCGGGTTTTGCGCAGGCGTCGTGCGAGCGATCGAGATTGTCGAGCGCGCGCTCGAAAAATATGGCCCGCCGGTCTATGTCCGACACGAGATTGTCCACAATAAATACGTGGTCGAAAGCCTGAAGAACAAGGGCGCGATCTTCGTTGAGGATCTCTCGGAGGTGCCCCCGCACGCTGTCACCGTCTTCAGTGCCCACGGCGTGGCGCGTAGCGTCGAGGAAGAGGCCGCAGCGCGCGGCCTGCCGGTCCTCAATGCCACCTGCCCGCTGGTGACCAAGGTGCACAACCAGGGCAAGCGCTATATGTCGAAAGGCCGGGCGCTCATCCTGATCGGCCATGCCGGCCACCCGGAGGTCGAGGGAACCATGGGTCAGGTTCCCGGCCCCGTGCTGCTGGTCCAGAACGTCGACGATGTATCGGCTTTGACGATGCCGGCGGACACGCCGGTGGCCTATATCACCCAGACCACGCTCAGCGTCGACGATACCAAGGACATTATTGCGGCTCTTCAGCAGCGATTTACGGATATTCAAGGCCCGGACATCCGGGATATCTGCTATGCGACACAGAACCGTCAATCTGCGGTAAGGGACCTGAGCAAGCTGGTAGATGTTATCCTGGTCGTGGGAGCCAATAACAGTTCCAATTCGAACAGGCTGCGCGAAATCGGCACCGAAGTAGGCGTTGCCAGTTACCTGATCGCTGATGGCAGCGAGTTGAACCCGGATTGGCTGAAGGACGCCAAGGCCGTCGGCATCACCGCCGGAGCCTCGGCACCGGAAGTACTCGTTGACGACGTAATCGAGGCCCTGAGGCGCATCGGACCGGTCGCGGTGTCGGTGCTTCCTGGCCGCGAAGAAAATATCGAATTTCGGCTGCCGGCTGAACTAGCGGCGGGCTGATCCACTCCTCTACTTGAGTCCAGAAAGAAACCTGTGATGGCAATACCGTTCTTCAAGGAAATGCGTATCGGCGCCTATCTGATGAAGCAGAAGCTGCTGGGCCGGAAACGTTATCCGCTGGTGCTGATGCTTGAGCCGCTGTTTCGCTGCAACCTCGCCTGCGTCGGCTGCGGCAAGATCGACTATCCCGATGCGATCCTCAATCGCCGCATGTCGGCGCAGGAATGCTGGGATGCCGCCGACGAATGCGGCGCGCCGATGGTTGCGATCCCCGGCGGCGAGCCGCTGATTCACAAGGAGATCGGCGAGATCGTGCGCGGCCTGGTGGCGCGCAAGAAATTCGTGTCGTTGTGCACCAACGCGCTGTTGCTGGAGAAGAAGCTCGACCTGTTCGAACCGTCGCCTTATCTGTTTTTCTCGGTGCATCTCGACGGCTTGAAGGAGCATCACGACAAGGCGGTCTCTCAGACGGGCGTGTTCGATCGTGCGGTTTCCGCGATCAAGGCCGCCAAAGCCAGGGGTTTCACGGTCAACGTCAATGCCACGATCTTCGACGGACATGCCGCGGAGGACATCGCCAAGTTCCTCGACTTCACGACAGAACTCGGGGTCGGCGTTTCAATGTCGCCGGGCTATGCCTATGAACGCGCGCCTGACCAGGAGCACTTCCTGAACCGCACCAAGACGAAGAAGCTGTTCCGCGACGTATTTGCGCTCGGCAAGGGCAAGAAGTGGAATTTCATGCATTCGGGGTTGTTCCTGGATTTCCTCGCGGGCAATCAGAACTACGAATGCACGCCGTGGGGTATGCCGGCACGCAACATCTTCGGCTGGCAGAAGCCCTGCTATCTGCTCGGCGAAGGCTACACCAAGACCTTCAGGGAGCTGATGGATACCACCGACTGGGAGACCTACGGCACCGGCAAGTACGAGAAGTGCGCCGACTGCATGGCGCATTGCGGTTACGAGCCGACCGCGGCCGAGGCGGCACTGAACAATCCATTCAAGGCGCTGTGGGTAGCGCTGCGTGGTGTGCGCACGACGGGGCCGATGGCGCCCGAAATCAGCCTCGAAAACCAGCGGCCCGCGCAGTACATCTTCTCGGCCGAAGTGCAGAAGCGCTTGTCAGATATCCGCCGCGACGAGGCCCTCGCCGCCCAGCAGAAAGCCTCGACAGCCGCGTAGGCTGCGCAGCGCGCGATTGAAATCGATTCCGGTCGATACCAGCGCGCGCAGCGTCATCGGATTGCGCGCAACCCCGCGCAGCACCTTGCGCAGATCGATGTCGCCGTTCGGCTTGATCGCGGCCATCGCCAGCGATGGCAGGGCCCGGCTGGCGGGGTCGCTGATGACGCGCAAGGCCGCAAACGGAAGCCCGGCTTCGGCGGCGTAGGCCGCGGCGATGTGGCTTTCCATGTCGACGGCGGCAGCCCCCGTCTCCGAGTGCAGCGCGGCCTTGACGTGCCGGGCCACGACCACCTCCTCCGCCCCCGCAAGACGGCCCCGGACGATGCGTCTGCGGCCGAGCGCGACACTGGCGATCAGCTCTTCGTTCAGCGCCAGACCGGCCAGCCAGCGGGCGTCGCCGGCCAGCACTTCCGTCGCCACCACGATATCGCCGGATTTCAACGAGGGATCCAGCCCGCCGGCTACGCCGAAGCTGATGACGCCCCTGATCGTCGTGGGATCGAAGACGGTAAGCAACGCCCGCAATTGCTGCGGATCACTGCTGCTGCAGATAACGGTCATCCCGGGCCCGGCCGCAATGCGGGCTTCCTGCACAAGACCAGTGACAATTAGTACCGGCCGCGGATCAATTCGATTGACCGCGGATGCGCCGTGCCCCGCCCCCAATTTCACATTCCGACCCCTACCACCCTGCTGTTGGTATTCCTCAGATTCCGATACCGCGCCAACGCCCAGAGCGGAAAGAACTTCGGATACCCATGATAGCGCAGATAAAATACCCGAGGAAAGCCCGTCGCCGTGTAGTTAGGCTCGTCCCACAGTCCTTTTTGGGTCTGTGTGGCTATTAGGTACTCCACGCCGCGGGCGACCGCCGGGTGCCCAACCTCGCCCGCCGCCATCAGACCAAGCAAGGCCCATGCCGTTTGCGAGGCCGTGGTGGGGGCCCCCTCGAATCCCCGGTAGTCCAACCGGTAGCTGGTGGCTTCCTCGCCCCAGCCGCCATCCTTGTTCTGGATCGACACCAGCCAGTTCACCGCCTTGCGGAGCGCGGGGTCCTGGTGATCGACCCCGGCGGCGTTAAGCGCGCACAGCGCCGACCAGGTGCCATAAATGTAATTCAGGCCCCAACGGCCGTACCACGATCCCTCCGCCAGCTGGGTCCTGCGCAGATAATCTATCCCGTCCGCAACCGTCTTGCTGCTTTGCGCGGTCTCCCCCAGTTGAGCCAGCATCGAGACGCAGCGGGCCGTGACATCCTCGGTCGGCGGGTCGAGCAGCGCGCCGTGATCCGAGAAGGGGATGTTGTTGAGATAGTATTCGAGATTATTGACGTCGAAGGCAGCCCACCCGCCGTCGCGGCTCTGCATGCCCTCAATCCATTCGCGGCCGCGGGCGATCGCCGCATCGTAGACGGGGTTTGGCTCGGAACGACGCGCGCGATCCATCGCCATGACGACGACCGCGGTATCGTCGAGGTCGGGATAGTAGGCGTTGTTGTACTGGAACGCCCAGCCGCCGGGGCGAACCTCCGGACGCTTCACGGCCCAGTCGCCCTTGACGTCCAGCACCTGCTTGGGGACCAGCCAGTCCAGACCCCGTTTGGCCGGCGGCAACGCCTCCTCGCTGCCGGCTTCGATCAGGGCATGACAGCTCAGCGAGGTGTCCCACACCGGCGAAACGCAGGGCTGGCAATAGGCTTCGTGCTCGCCGATCACCAAAAGCTTGTCGAGCCCCTTGCGCGTGACGGCGCGGGGCGGATAATCCGCCGGCTTGCCGAGCACCTCGTACATCATCACGACATTGGCCATCGGCGGGTAGATCGCGCCCAAGCCGTCTTCGCCGTTCAACCGTTCCTCGATGAAGGCGACCGCGGCATCGATCGCGCGCGCGCGCAGCTTCTTCGGAAACAGCGGCTCGATCGTCCGCAACACGCTGTCCAGTCCGCGAAACAGCAAAAACCAGCCCCAGCTCTGATGCGGCGCCTTGGCCGTCATGCCGATCGAGCGCGGATCCTGCAGGAACAGCTCATCGATGCCCACGCCGCTGACGTTCTTCGCCTGCGGTTTCAACGCCGCCAAAACCATCAGCGGCACGATCGTGGTCCGTGCCCAGTAGGAAATCTTGTTGAGATGGAACGGCGACCACATCGGCAACAACATGATCTCGACCGGCAGCACCGGCACGCTGCGCCACGTCGTGACCCCGAACATGGCCAGCATGAAGCGCGTGAAAACGTTGCTGTGGATGGCGCCACCGCGCGACCGGATCGCCTCGCGCGCGCGGACCATGTGCGGTGCGTCCACGGAATCGCCGATCATCTTGAGCGCAAAATAGGCTTTCACGCTGGCGCTCATCTCGAAATCGCCGTCATACACGAGCGGCCAGCCGCCGTGGGCGCCCTGAACCCGGCGCAGGTAATTTGCGATCTTGGCTTCCAGGATGCCGTCAACCGGCTCGCCCAGATAGTGGCGAAGCAGCACATACTCCGCCGGAATGGTGCAATCGGCTTCCAGCTCGAACACCCAATGTCCGTCGGGCTGCCGGTAGCCAAGCAAGGCGCGCGTCGCCGATTCGATGCTGGCGCCCAAGGCGCCCTCGATCTCGCTTCCAACTGGGCTATTTCCGGAATGCATCTCGTCCGACATCCCCGCCTTTATCCGTCCGCTCTCTCCGAAAGCCTGGGTCTCGCCTGCCCCCCGATCAGGCCTGCCGCATGGCGAGGGCGAGATCGGCGGCGCGGTTACCCGACCGCACCGATCCTTCGATGGTTGCCGGCAACCCCGTATCAGTCCAGTCGCCGGCGAGAAACAGATTTTTCCAGTTCGTGATCGCGCCCGCCCGGAGCCCGTCTTGCTCCGGCGTGGCCTCGAACGTCGCGCGGCGCTCGCGCACGATCTGCCAGGGCGGCAGTTCGCCCTGCACGCCCCCTGCCTTGCAGATATCCCGCCAAATCGCCTGCGCGAGTTCCTCGCGCGGCATATCCACCAGCCGGTCGCCATTGCTGATGGTGACCGACAGGCGCTGCGGGAAAGCGAACAACCATTCCACCAATCCCCCGACAACCCCGATCAGCGGGGGCATGTCCTTAGGCGGATCGAAGCGGAAATGGGCGTTCACGATCGCCCGGAATTTGGTCGGCGTCTTGAGGCCCGGCAGCAGCGACGCGGCTGGGCGCGGCGGAACAGCCATGATCACGGCATCATCGGGCGCGACGGTGACGATGTCGGTACCGAATTTCAGTTCGCCAACGCTGCCTGCCGAAAGAGAGAACTCGCGCAGTTCGTGCCCGAACTGGATACTGGCGCCCTTGTCCCGCAACAGCTTGATCGCGGGTTCGACCAGAACCGCGCTCAAACCGTCGCGGGCGATCAGCGGCCGGCAAGCCTGGCCGCCCGCCAGCAAGGTTTCCCGCACGATGGCGCCGGCAAGGCCTGCGGAGCCCTCTGGCGGGTCGACATTGAGCGCCGCCAGCAGCAGCGGCTGCACCAGCCGCTGATACAGCGTCCCCTCGCAGGGAATCGCATCTGCGACCAATTTACTGCGCGCTGCCCAAATCAGAGGCATCAGCGCCAGATAGTCGCGCAAGCCCGTGTCAGGCACCCGGCGAGCCTTATCGAACACCCACAGCGGCAGCCGACTCTCTCCCAGATCGAGCTGCCAACGCTGTCCGGTGGTCAGGTCGACGAAGGGAAACTGGGCGCGTTTCGGCCCCACCAGCCCGGCCTCAGTGCCGATCGATCTTGCGTAAGCCACCGCATGGCGATTGCCCGAGAGCAGAAGGTGATTGCCGTTGTCGATGGTCAGGTTGGTGGCCGCGTCGAAATATGACCGGCAGCGGCCGCCGGCCTGCTGCGTGGCTTCGTGGAGATTCACCCTGTAATTCGCGTTCGCCAGCCGGACGGCTGCCGAAAGGCCCGAAATGCCAGCGCCGATGATGTGGACAATCTTTTGCATCAGATGAAAGCGTAGCGAAGAACAATGGCGATGCGTGCCAGCTTGTTGAGACGAACCGGCGTGCGCGGGACAGCGAACCCTCTGGCGACAAGCAATTCCAGAATGGCGCGATAATATTTCGACATGATCCTCGGGGCGCGCACCACGCGACGCGGATTGCGGCCCATGACTTCATCCGCTTTCTCGAAATGCGCACGCGCTCGCGCCACCAGCGGCGCGCATACCTTCGGCAGCGCCGGATCAGAGATGACCTTGAGCGGATCGGTCGAGGTGATGCCCGCATGCAGCAACCCCTCGCGCGGCAGATAGAGGCGACCGATGGCCGCATCTTCGTCGATGTCGCGCAGGATATTCGTCAATTGCAGCGCGCGGCCCAGATGATGCGCAAGGAGGATCCCATCGTCCCGCGCGAGACCGAACACCCGCACCGACAGTCGTCCGACCGCGCTGGCCACCCGGTCGCAATACAGATCGAGCGTCGCGAGGTCGGGCGCGCGGATGTCCTGCGGCACGTCCATTTCCATGCCATCGACGATCGCCAGAAAATCCTCGCGTTGCAGGCCGAAGCTTTGAACCGACGAAGCATAGTCCCGCAACTGCGCCGGCGGGTGGCCCTGATACAGCGCGTCGATATCGTCACGCCACCGTTGCAGCGCCGCCAGTCGCTCCGGCCGCGGGCCATCGGAATCCGCGATGTCGTCGACCTGCCGGCAAAAACTGTAGATCTGGAACATCGCCTCGCGCTGCTCGCGCGGGAGAATGCGCATCGCTGCGTAGAACGAACTCCCCGACGCCGATGTCCCGTAATTCGCATGGGCTGCCGCCGTCTCAAGCGTCATGCGCCGGCCGCCGGTTTTGAAACAGGCCGGCGTCCCATCGCCCGCCGGGTCAACTCGCCAGCCATTCCGCCGACGCTGTGGGCGAGCAGTTCGACCGGGCCGAGATGCACTCTCTCGCTCAGGGGATCGCGGACCTTCAAAAGACCGACGATCTTGTCGGCGAAAGCCTGAATCACGGAAATCTCGAGCCCTAGCCTGAAGTCTTTCACTTCGGCCGCGAGCGGCTTGCTGTCCTCGAGCAGAATCCCGGTGCGCGCGGCCAGCGAATGCAGGCATTGCAGCAGCGGCGGCGGCGCGCGCACCGCGCCCAGCTGTTCGACCGAGGCCCCGGCAGCGGCGAGCGCATCGCGCGGAAGATAGACGCGATTGAGATTCCTGTAGTCCTTGCCGCAGTCCTGAAGATGATTGTTGATCTGCAGACCGGCGCAGAGGGCATCCGATGCAACCCAGGTCGACGTGCTCTCGCCGTGAACGTCGAGCATGAACCTTCCGACCGGCATCGCCGAGTACCGACAATAGTGAATCACTTCATCCCATGTCTCATAACGAAGCTTGGTCACGTCCATCCGAAAGGCGATCAGAACATCGAGGGCATGGCGCGGCGGCATCGAACGCTCCGCCAGCGCGCGCCGCAGATTGACGGCCTCGGGCTGGCTGTCGCCGCGGCCCAGCAGTTCGGCTTCGAGCAGATCGAGATAGGCCAGCTTTTCGTGCTCATCGAGCGTCGCATGGTCCGCGACGTCGTCGGCGGTTCTGACAAAATTGTAGAACGCCAGGATCAGCGCCCGGTGGCGCGGGTGAATGATCCACGACGCGACCGGAAAATTCTCGTCGCGGTGAGTCTTGCCGGATCGCAATTCGCTCGCGGTGGACATCGGAAAAACTTGCTACATTCTGAGGGGCTTAACATGCACCCCGTATTTCGCGCATGGGTGCGGAT
>JBAVEE010000534.1:0-3962 GCA_049587575.1 Bradyrhizobium sp. | reverse complement strand
GGTCAATGTCACCCAGCCGCCGCCCTCGAAAGGCGACCATCACGTCAAGCGCAAGGGTTAGGCGGTCCGCCCTTTGGGGACAGAGAACCGAATAGTTCCTGTATTAACAACGGCTTAAGCCAACATCACCGGGTTGGCGGCCGGAAATGATTCATCATATTTTTTGAAGTCATTTTAGCGCCGAAGGCCTTATAACCGCCTGCACGCTAGGATGGGCGGGCGTTCGAGGCTTCTCGCCGGGTGGTTGGAGAAGCCTCGACGATGCTGGGGGTCATATGAGCCGTAAATATTTCGGTACGGATGGGATTCGGGGCCGCGCCAACGGCCTGATCACGCCGGAGCTGGCGCTCAAGGTCGGGCAGGCGGCCGGGCTGGTGTTTCAGCGCGGCGAGCATCGCCATCGTGTCGTCATCGGCAAGGATACCCGGCTTTCCGGCTACATGATCGAATACGCGATGGTGGCCGGCTTCACCTCGGTCGGCATGGATGTGCTGCTGCTCGGCCCGATGCCGACGCCGGCGGTGGCGATGCTGACCAAATCGATGCGCGCCGACCTCGGCGTGATGATTTCGGCTTCGCATAATCTGTTCGAAGACAACGGCATCAAATTGTTCGGGCCGCAGGGTTTCAAGCTGTCCGACGATGTCGAAAAACAGATCGAGCTGTTGCTCGACGAATGCCTCGACAAGAGGCTGGCGCAGAGCGCCAGCCTCGGGCGCGCCCGCCGCATCGACGGCGTCCATGACCGCTACATCGAATTCGCCAAGCGAACGCTGCCGCGCGACCTCAGCCTCGACGGCTTGCGCGTGGTGGTCGATTGCGCCAACGGCGCCGCCTACAAGGTCGTGCCGGAAGCGCTGTGGGAGCTCGGCGCCGACGTGATTTCCATCGGCGTCGAACCCGATGGCTTCAACATCAACAAGGAATGCGGATCGACCTCGCCGGAGGCGTTGAGCCGCAAGGTGCGCGAAATGCGCGCCGACATCGGCATCGCGCTCGATGGCGACGCCGATCGGGTCATCCTCGTCGACGAGCGCGGACACGTGGTCGATGGCGACCAGCTGCTCGCGGTGATCGCGCAAAGCTGGAAGGAGGATGGCCGGCTTGCCAAGCCGGGCATCGTCGCCACGGTGATGTCGAATCTGGGCCTGGAGCGCTTTCTCGAAGGCCAGGGCATCGAGCTGATACGCACGCGGGTCGGCGACCGTTACGTGCTGGAGCGGATGCTGAGCGGCGGCTACAATCTTGGTGGCGAGCCCTCCGGCCACATCATTCTGTCGGACTACGCCACCACCGGCGACGGTTTCGTCGCGGCACTGCAGGTGCTCGCCGTGGTGCAAAAACTTCGACGTCCGGTGTCGGAGGTCTGCCGCCGCTTCGATCCGCTGCCGCAGATCCTCAAGAATGTGCGCTACCGCAGCGGCAAGCCGCTCGACGACGCCGAGGTCAAATCGGCCATCGTCGCCGGCGAGAAGCGGCTCAACGGCCATGGCCGGCTGCTGGTCCGCTCCTCCGGCACCGAGCCGGTGATCCGCGTGATGGGCGAGGGCGATGATCGGCTGCTGGTCGAGGAAGTGGTCGATCACATCGTATTCGCGCTCGGCCAGGCTGCGGCGGCATAAGGGCGGCCGGATTTTCCGAAGCGTCCCTGCGCCCCCGGACGCATTCCAGCCATTATCCAACGGCGCTGGTCGAAGCGGTGCCGCCATCGTAGGAAACGCGGGTTGGCCCCGCGAATCTTTCAGGACTTCTGCCGTGAACAAGCCCGTCAAAGTCTCCGAGGAAGCGCTTGTCGCGCCGGTGGCCCTGCCGGAGGCGAAATCGTCTCGCGCTGCCAGGGCGGCGGGGCCGGCCTATATCGTGCTCGCCGGCATCAGCTTCTCGCATTTCCTCAATGACACCATGCAATCGCTGATCGCATCGGTGTACCCGATCCTGAAGGAAAATTACGCGCTGGACTTCGCGCAGATCGGATTGATCACGCTGGCGTTCCAGTTCACCGCGTCGCTGTTGCAGCCGGTGGTCGGTCATTTCACCGACAAGAAGGCGCAGCCCTTTTCGCTGGCGATCGGCATGGGATTCACGTTCTTCGGTTTGCTGCTGCTCAGCGTCGCGCGGCAATACCCAATCATTCTGGTTGCGGCGTCATTGGTCGGCCTTGGTTCGGCGGTGTTCCACCCGGAGTCGGCGCGCATCGCGCGGCTTGCTTCCGGCGGCCGCTTTGGTTTCGCGCAATCGGTGTTTCAGGTCGGCGGCAGTCTCGGAACGTCGATGGGGCCGTTGCTGGCGGCGCTGATCGTGGTGCCGTTCGGCCAGCCCAGCATCGCCTGGTTCTCGACGATCGCGTTTCTCGCGATCGTCATCCTGTGGCGGATCGGTCAATGGTATAAGCCGCAGATCACCACCAGGAGGGCTGCGCCGGCCGATCCGCATCCGGACGCGCCGAGCCCGCGCCGGGTGGTGATCGCGCTCGCGGTGCTGGTGGCGCTGTTGTTTTCCAAGCAGCTCTACGTCTCAAGCCTGTCGAGCTACTACATATTCTATCTGATCGACAGGTTCGGGGTCTCGACCCAGGCAGCGCAGATCTATCTCTTCATCTTCCTCGCCGCCAATGCGGTGGGCGCATTCCTCGGCGGTCCGCTGGGCGACCGCTTCGGCCGCAAGATCGTGATCTGGTTCTCGATTCTGGGCGCACTGCCGTTCACGCTGGCGCTGCCCTTTGCCGGCCTGCACGCCAGCGCGGTGCTGACCGTGTTCATCGGCCTCGTCATCTCCTCGACGACTTCCTCGATCATCGTGTTCGCGCAGGAACTGGTGCCGCACCGGTTCGGGATGATCTCCGGCGTCTTCTTCGGCGTCGCGTTCGGCATCGGCGGCCTTGGCGCGGCCGTGCTCGGCAAGCTCGCCGACCACACCAGCATCGCCTTCGTCTACCAGGTTTGCGCGTTCCTGCCGGCGATCGGGCTGCTCGCGGTGTTCCTGCCGAAGATGCCGAGAGCGGCGCACTGACGCGGGCCGGCCGCGCGGAGACCTTCGGGGCTTTCATCAATAATTTGTTAGCGATTATGGCGGCCGCGCCATTTTCGGGCGGTGGGTTTCCTCGACGCAGGGATATCTTCGGAGATTATCAACCTTAACTATTAGGGTTAAGTGGCGCTTAAGCATTTGCTGCCATCCTCTGGCCGTGAGTTTTTTGATGTGGGGCCTCCGTTGACTGCCTCACCGGCCAAAAGGACGAAGCCAATGCGTAGCGTTAAGTTTCTTGTTGCCGCCGGAGCGGCATCACTGTTGTCGTCGGCGGCGTTTGCGGCCGACATGGCGATCGCGCCCCCGCCGATGCCCTACGCGGCCCCGGTTGCCGACTTCGGTGGGTGGTATCTGCGCGGCGATGTCGGAATGACCAACCAGAGAATGAAGTCGCTCGACAATCCGGATCCGAACGCCGGTCTGTTCAGTCAGGTCGGGATGGGTTTCGACAGTTCGATGCTGTTTGATCTCGGCGTCGGCTATCAGTTCAACAACTGGCTCAGAGCGGACGTGACCGGACAGTGGCGCGGACGCGCCAACTTCCATGGCTCGCAATTCACCGACGCCTTTGCCGGCTCGGCGTTGGTCGACAATTACAGCGGCTCCAAGTCGGAAGCGGTTTTCCTGGTCAACGGCTATGTCGACCTCGGTACCTGGTGGTGCGTCACCCCGTTCATCGGTGCCGGCATCGGAACGTCCTATAATCGGATATCCGGTTTCCGCGACGACGGCATGGGCAACAGCTTTGGCGTAGCGCGGCCCTCCAGCGTTGTTTACGCGGCGGATCAGGGCACATGGAATTTTGCCTGGGCGCTGCACGCTGGTCTGGCCTACAGTGTCACTCCGAACGTGACGATCGAGCTCGGCTACAGCTACTTGAACCTTGGCGATGCCACCACCGGCGTCAATTCAAACTTCGGCGGCGGCGCGACCCC
>JBAVEE010000533.1:0-6645 GCA_049587575.1 Bradyrhizobium sp. | reverse complement strand
CGCGGCGGCGGCGTGGTGGCGTTCTCCTCCGGCAACCATGCCCAGGGGGTGGCGGCGGCAGCCCAAATCCTCAACATGCGGGCGACCATCGTGATGCCGTCGGACGCTCCGCTCTCCAAGCGCGAGCGCACCAAGGGCTACGGTGCCGAGGTGGTGCTGTACGACCGCGACCGCGAGGACCGTGAGGCCATCGCCCGCGACATCGCCGGCAAACGCGGGGCCACGCTGGTGCCGCCTTATGACGACCCGATGGTGATCGCCGGCCAGGGCACCGTGGGCAAGGAAATCGCCGACGACATGGCGGCGCTTGGTATCGCTCCCGACATCGTGCTGGTGCCGGTTTCCGGCGGCGGCCTGGTCGCGGGCGTCGCGACCGCGGTCAAGGCGCGCTTCCCGCAGGCGATGCTGATGTCGGCGGAGCCCGAAGCCTTCGACGATCACGCGCGTTCGCTGCGAGCCGGCAAACGCGAACCGCACGGCTCCACGGGCCGCACCATCTGCGACGCGCTGATGGCCTCGATTCCCGGTGAAATCACCTTCGCCATCAACCGCCGCCTGCTCACCAAGGGCGTCACCGCGTCGGATGCGGAAGTGGGGACGGCGGTCGATTTCGCATTCCGCGAGCTGAAGCTGGTGGTCGAGCCCGGCGGCGCCGTGGGCCTCGCCGCGTTGCTCGCCGGCCACGTCGATGTCGGCGGCGGGAATGTCGTGGTCGTGCTGTCCGGCGGCAATGTCGACGCGGATTTGTACGCCAGATTGATCGGCTGACCGGAGCGGTTTGAGACCGCGCCGATCAGTTTCCCAGACCCGGGCCGTCTGCTACAGTTGCAATGCCCAGCCTTGGCAAAAAGGCGGGTTAAACAAAACCGGGAGGCATTCAATGCACAGGCTGCTCGTGCTCTACAATGAGCCAAAGGACCCCGCACATTTCAGGAAGTACTACGTCGAGACGCACCTGCCGCTTGCGAGCAAAATCCCGGGCGTCAAGAAGGCCAGCTATTCGTTTGACGTGAAGCCGATGGGTCCGGGCAAGGCGCCTTATTTCTGTGTCTTCGAAGCCGATTTCGAAAGCGAGGCGGCCATGATGAGCGCCTTTGGATCGAAGGAGGGCCAGGCGGTCGCCGGCGATGTGCCCAACTACGCATCCGGCGGCGTCACCATGGTGCATTTCCCGGTCGGGTGACCGGCTTTACCGGCCGTGCTCTGCTAGGAGAAGAACGCGATCTTCTCGGTCTGGCTCATGCGCCGGATCGCGGCCAGCGGATCGGGCCTCGACGTCCGGGGCCTCGGCACGATCCCGTTCGCAATCAGGCTCGAACCAAGAGAAGGTTCGAGCGAAGGTTCGGGCGGTGTTTGATCGGAGGGCTCAGGCGAAGGTTGAACCGCCGGCGCGGCGACCTGCAGCTCGGGCCTCTCGGCGGTGACGACGGGTGCGGCCGGCGGTAACTCGGCCGCATCGGATTCCCAGCTTTCGTTGTCGGGCGGGTCGTCGGCCTCGGCAGGGTCCGGCGCGGCCATTTCAAGCGCGATCATTTCCAGCACCGCATCGTCGTGGGCTTCGGCGGCTTCAGCCGACACGTCCGCAGCTTCGGAAATCACATCCGCCGCCTCAGCGGTTGCGGCGATCGGTTCGGGCGGTGTTGCCGCGCTGTCGATCGCGTCTTCGGCCCGGATGGCGGTGGCCGCCGCCTCCACCGTCTCGGCCGCCCGAGCCGGCGGCTCGTCGTGCGCGGCCGGGGAGGCGGACGGAACCGTCTCTTCGGTGGCGCGCGCGGAAGAGGGCACTTCTTCGGTGGCTGGCGGCGAAGGCGCCATCGCGGCCTCAGCCGGCGGCGGGTCGGATGCATCGCTGTCATCGAACGCCGCGATCCGTCCTTCGATCAGATCGAATGCGGCGCCCAAGGCGGCTCCGGGATCGGTTTCGGCTATTTTCCCCCAAGCCCCTTCAATGGCGCTGACCTGGGAATCGATCAGGTCGCAAATCCGGCCGTCGGCGCCGATCTCCCGCAAGCGCCATGCGATTTCCCGGATGACCCGGGCGCCCTTGCGCACCGGCGCCAGATTTTCCTCCAGCGCAATCTCGCCGAGCGCCGCGGACGCAGCGGCTCTTGCTTCTTCGACAGCCCCCCTGATCGCGGCCATCGCCTCGGCGAGCCCGTTATCGGACGCCGGTTGCTTCTGCGCGGCAAGCGTTTCTTCGATCCGCGCCACCGCATCGAGCACCATGCTGGTGTCCGCATTGCGGTTGCGTTTGGCGTACTCGCCGAGGAACCAGCGGCCGCGCGAGGTCTCCATGAACGCTTCCCTGATCGCGTCATAGTCTTGCTCGCTCGGCTGCGTCGCGCGCGCGGAGATCGGTGACAGGGCGAATGCTTCGTCGGCCATGGCAAACTCATCGCGCAAATCATCGCGCGTTACGCTAACGATCACCACGATATCGAGCGAATCGCAATTGAATTGATGCCATTCGAATCACAAATCCCCATCGCATCTCCGCACGCGCCGAGGCGATTCGCGGCCCGGCTGGCGCTGTTCTATGGCGCGGTGTTCAGCCTGATCGGCAGCCACCTGCCGTTTTTCCCGATGTGGCTGAAGGCGGTCGGGATCGACGCATCGTGGATCGGGATCATCACCGCGGTTCCTGCGGTGACGCGATTTACGATCCTGCCGTTCGTGACCGGCCTGGCCGAAAGTCGCGGCTCGCTGCGCGGCGCCATGATCGTCACGGCCTTCGTCACCATGCTGGGGTTTTCGGTGGTCGGAACCCAGCATCAGCCGGCGCTGGTATTCCTCGCCTACGCCGTCACCGCCTCGATGTGGACGCCGATGGTCCCGCTGACGGATGCCTATGCGCTGCGTGGCGTGGCGCGATTCGGCATCAAATACGGGCCGCTGCGGCTGTGGGGCTCGGCGGCCTTCGTCGCGGGAGCGCTGCTGTGCGGGTTGTTGGTCGATTTCATCGCGGCCCGGCACCTGATCTGGATCATCGTTGGCATGGCGGCTCTCGGCGCCGTGGTCAGCCTCGGGCTTCAGCCGCTGGACAATCCAAAGGCGCCGCCGGTGGCACAGCACCGTGCGACCGCGTTGCTGCGCGAGCCCGGCTTCCTTGCCATCATCGCGGCCTCGGCGCTGATCCAGGGCAGCCACGCCGCCTACTACACCTTCGCCTCGATCACCTGGCAGCTGGCCGGCCTCGGCGGGCTGACGATTGCCGGGCTGTGGGCCCTGGGCGTATTGGCCGAGATCGTGGTGTTCGCGCTGTCGCCGCGCTTCACGCTGCAGCCTGCGACACTGGTCGTGATCGGGGCGCTCAGCGCGGTGACGCGCTGGTTGATCACGGCGCAGGATCCCCCGGTTGCCGTGCTGGCGGTGGTCCAACTGGCGCACGGGCTGAGCTTTGGGCTGACCCAGGTCGGCACCATGGGGCTTCTGGTGCGCCACGTGCCCGTCCATGTCATGGCGAGAGGGCAAGGTTATCTGGCCGCCTGTGCCGGCATCGTCGCCTCCAGCGCGTCGATCTTGTCCGGCGCGGTCTATGCCCGTCACGGGCAGGGCGTCTACTACGTCATGGCCGCGATGGCGCTGGCGGGCGCGGTCCTGACGTGGTCCGCGCGGCATCGCCTCGGCAATCATCCCCAGAGGGCTGCGTCCGGCGGATAGATCATGCTGCCGTCGTAGCGCAGCCCGCCTTCGCGGTCGCGCGCCAGCAACAACGGGCCATCGAGATCAACGTAGCGGGCCTGTTGCGCGAGCAGCATCGCCGGCGCCATGGCCAGCGAGGTCGCGACCATGCAGCCGATCATGATTTCGAATCCCTGCGCGTGCGCCGCCTCGGCCATGGCAAGCGCTTCCGTCAGTCCGCCGGTCTTGTCGAGCTTGATATTGACGGCATCGTAGCGTTCGCGCAGTCCCTTCAGCGAGGCGCGGTCATGCACGCTTTCGTCGGCGCAGACGGCGAGCGGCCGCTTGATGCGCGCCAGTACCTCATCCTGGCCGGCGGGCAGCGGCTGCTCCACCAGGGTAACGCCGACATCGGCGCAGGCGGCGAGATTTCGCTCGAGATTCCGCGCCGTCCACGCCTCATTGGCGTCGACGATGAGTTCGGACTCGGGCGCCGATTTGCGCACCGCGGCGATCCGCTTCCCGTCGCCGTCGCCGCCGAGCTTGATCTTGAGCAGTGGCCGGTGCGAGGCCCTTGCGGTGGCCGCAGCCATCGCTTTCGGCGAGGCAAGCGAAATCGTGTAGGCGGTGGTGCAGGGGCGCGGGGCGGGGCGCCCGAGCAGGTTCCAGGCGCGCCGGCCGCTGCTCTTGGCCTCGAGGTCGAGCAAGGCGCAATCCAGCGCGTTGCGGGCGGCACAAGCAGGCATCGCCGCCTGCAGGGCAGCCCGGTCGAGTCCTCGGCCCACGGCTTCACGCATCGACAAGACAGCGGCCAGGGTGGCTTCCGGGGTCTCGCCATAGCGCGGATAGGGGACGCATTCGCCGCGCCCGACATGGCCGCCTTGGCTGACTTCCGCCACCACCGTCACCGCCTCGGTTTTGGCGCCCCGGCTGATGGTGAAGCTGCCCGCGATCGGCCAGCGCTCGATTCGCGCGGCAAGCGTTGTCGATTTGCTGGAAGTCATTTTAATATCTGGCAATTTTTGAACGCCCGGCTTGCCCCACGCGACCAAGTATGGCTGGTTAGGGATGTGTTTTACAACGTCATCGCAGTGGTGTCGGATTTTCCTCGTCGAGCGGGAGAATCGGCACGGGAGTGTGCATCGTGAAGGGCGACCCGACATTGGAGCGGATAGCACAGGGCAACGGGCTTGCCCTGTGCGCGGCGGGGACGTGGACCGCCCGCTTTGCGCCTTTGCTTGAGCAGATGGTAGCCGATGCCGAAAAGTTGACCGGCAGCCGGCCCAACATCTTCATCGATGTGTCGCAGGTCTCCAAGCTCGACACCTTCGGGGCCTGGCTGATCGAGCGGCTTCGCCGCAGCCTGACCGAGGGCGGCGTCGAGGCAAAGATCGCCGGGCTTTCCGCGAATTATTCGAGCCTGGTCGACGAGGTTCGCCGGGTGAAGGCGGCCCCCGCGGTCGACGCCACATCGGTGACGATCACGGGCATGCTGGACCAGGTTGGCCGCACCATGGTGGGCGTCGGCGGCACGGTCATCGGCCTGGTCGACATGCTCGGCGCCGTGCTGGCGGCGACCGGGCGGGTGTTGCTGCACCCCAGGGCCTTTCGGTTGACCTCGACCGTGCACCATCTCGAGCAGGTATGCTGGCGGGCGGTGCCGATCGTTGTGCTGATTACCTTTCTGATCGGCTGCATCATCTCCCAGCAAGGCATCTTTCATTTCCGCAAGTTCGGCGCGGATATCTTCGTGGTCGATATGCTCGGCGTGCTGGTGCTGCGCGAAATCGGCGTGCTCCTGGTGGCGATCATGGTGGCGGGCCGCTCGGGGAGCGCCTACACCGCCGAGCTAGGTTCCATGAAGATGCGGGAAGAGATCGACGCGCTCCGCACCATGGGGTTCGATCCGATCGAGGTGCTGATCCTGCCGCGGATGCTGGCGCTGATCATCGCGCTGCCGATCCTGGCCTTTCTCGGCGCCATCGCGGCGCTGTATGGCGGCGGGCTGGTGGCGTGGCTCTATGGCGGCGTCGACCCGGAGGCGTTCCTGCTTCGGCTGCGCGACGCGATCTCGATCGATCACTTCACCGTCGGCATCATCAAGGCGCCGGTGATGGCGGCGGTGATCGGGATTGTCGCCTGCGTCGAGGGGCTCGCGGTGCAGGGCAGCGCGGAATCGCTCGGGCAACACACCACGTCGTCGGTCGTGAAGGGGATTTTCTTCGTCATCGTGATGGACGGCGTATTTGCGATCTTCTTCGCTTCGATCGGAATGTGATGATGCCGCCTGAAGTGCAAAATCCGATCATCCGGGTGCGCGATATCTCGGTGCAGTTCGGCTCGACCAAGGTTCTGGACGGACTCAATCTCGACGTGAAGCGCGGCGAAATCCTGGGTTTCGTCGGGCCGTCGGGCGCGGGCAAATCGGTGCTGACGCGCACCATCATCGGACTGGTCCCCAAGATATCCGGAAGCATCGAGGTATTCGGGGTCGATCTCGACGCCGCGAGCACCACGGAGCGGCGCGGGGTCGAGCGGCGCTGGGGAATCCTGTTTCAGCAGGGCGCGCTGTTTTCCTCGCTGACGGTGCGGCAGAACATCCAGTTTCCGGTGCGCGAATATCTCAACGTCACCCAGCGGCTGCTCGACGAGATCACGATGGCCAAACTCGGCATGGTGGGATTGCGCCCGGAAGTGGCTGACCGCTTCCCTTCCGAACTGTCGGGCGGCATGGTCAAGCGGGTGGCGCTGGCGCGCGCGCTCGCGCTCGACCCGGAACTGGTTTTCCTCGACGAGCCGACCTCAGGCCTCGATCCGATCGGCGCCGGCGACTTCGATGAGCTGGTCCGGACCCTGCAGCGCACTTTGGGCCTGACCGTTTTCATGGTAACCCACGATTTGGACAGCCTTTACACCGCATGCGACCGTATTGCCGTTTTAGGGAACGGTAAGATCATTGCCGCAGGATCGATGGCCGACATGCAGGCCTCGCAACATCCCTGGTTGAGGGCTTATTTCCACGGC
>JBAVEE010000532.1:0-17436 GCA_049587575.1 Bradyrhizobium sp. | reverse complement strand
ACCGTGGCGTCAGTTGGCGATGGCGTCAATCAGCGAGGGCCGCCGAAGGGATTCTCACGCCTAGTTGATCGCGCGGTTCGGTCGATGCGAGAATGAGCGTCCAGAACACCTTGTATTTGGTATTGGGAGCATAGCTCGCCGCGATGCCTAATTTTGTGACACCGTTTTGCAGCATGTTCGCCCGGTGCGGCGGCGAGTCGCGCCAGCCGGAAAATGCCTCGGCCAGGGTATGGTAGCCGGCGGATACGTTTTCCACCGCCAGCGTCGCGGGGTATCCGGCGGCCTGCAGGCGCTTCGGCAGCGGCGCCTTGACGTCGTGGTCGAGCTTGTTGCGGCTGGCCATCGCCTGCGACTGCGCTTCCGCAACCTTCATCAGCCCGGGATCGACCACCACGGGGCCGAGACCGTTGTTCTGCCGGTAGAGCGAAATCATCGTGGCCGCCGCCTGGGGGTCGAGCCGGGCGCCGGCGTCGGCCATGCTGAGATACATGCTCGGCTGTTCGATCGGAACATCCGCGGCGCAGCCGCCGAGCGCCAATAGCCCAATAATCGCGACCAACGCGCGCATGATTCGAGTTCCCCAGATTACCGGCGGTTGTTGCATGCCAACCGTGGCTGAATGGTGAACGGTGACCAAATTTAGGTCGTCATTTCGGGGCGCGCGTGAGCCGCGAACCCGGAATCTCGCGTCAAAAACTACCGGATTCCAGCTCCGCGCCGTTGGGACATCCCGGAACGACCTAGCTGGACTTAGGATATCTTGCCGGTATGGATGCCGCATTCCGTCTTGGGCCGGCCGCGCCAGCGGCCCGCGCGCGCATCCTCATCCGTTGAGGCGCGGCTGGTGCAGGGCATGCATCCGACCGAGAGAAAGCCTGACGCGGCAAGCGGATGCGGCGGCAGTTTTGCCCGCGCGTAGATCGCCTCGATTTCCTCGCGCGAGGTGTTGGCGAACGGGTTGAATTTCAACCGGATGCCGTCATCCTCGACCACCGGAATGGCGGCGCGCAGGCCACCCTGGAATCGCTTGCGGCCGTTGATCCAAGCACTGAACGGCGCCAAAGCCCGCTTCAGCGGCTCGACTTTCCGGATCCGGCAGCAGGCGTCGGGATCGGAGAACCACAATTCGCGATTCCCATCCTGGCGGCGCAGCGTCTCCTCCAGCGGCTTGATGGAGCGGACATCGCGCAGGCCCAGCATCGCGATCAGGGTATCGCGATAGGCCAGCGTCTCCTCGAACAGCCATCCGGTGTCGAGAAAGATCACGGGGATCGCAGGATCGACGTCGGCCATCACCTTGAGCAGCGCCGCCGATTCGGTACCGAATGACGAAACCAGGGCGAGACGCTGACGGCCGACGGTCTGCAGCGCGGTCGCGATCACCTCCGCCGGCGCGGCATGGCGAAGCGCGGGCTCGAGTTCCGCCGCGTCCGGCAAATCCGGCGCGCCCGCCGCCCGCTCCGCCAATGCTGACTCCGCAAGGTCGCTCACTGGCCGGCACTTTCCGAATGGCGCTGCTGCATCCGCCGGTGAAGCGCGGTGATGCGGCCATCGCCGGTCGGCTGGTAGAACACCGAATAACGCTTTGCGCTAACGGCGAACGCCTCCGCGTCGCCCTGCTTTTTCACCTCGAATGCGTCGAATCCGGCGCGCAGCATGAACACGAACTGGTCGCGCAGCACCTGGCCGATGGCGCGCAATTCGCCGTCATAGAAATGGCGTTCGCGCAGCAGCCTCGCCTGGCTGTAGGCGCGGCCGTCGCGGAAGGTCGGAAACACCAGCGCGACCACCGCGAGCCGGTCGAGCCAGGGCACGAGATCGTCGACGTCGCGATTGTTCGGCCAGATCACCCCTGGCTTGCCGCCGCGCCGCAGCAGCGCTTCCGGATTCTCGAGAAACCGCGCCGCCGTAACCAGCACCGCGCCGTCACCCGGCAGTTCGGCCCCGTCCGGGACATGGACGAAGGTGTCTGTGGTTATGGTTCCATTCCTAACGAGTGGCATAGACGCGCTCCCTGAACGGTTCGACGCCGAGCCGCTTCACCGTGTCGACGAACAGCTCGTCGGGGCGCGCGCGCAGCGCAAGATAGGCTTCAACAATGTCCTCGACCACGTCGGCGACTTCGCCGTACGGCACCGCGGGTCCGATCAGGGCGCCAAGCTCGGCGTTCTCGTCGGCGCGGCCGCCGATCGTGATCTGGTAGAATTCCTCGCCGTTCTTCTCGACACCGAGAATGCCGATATGGCCGACGTGGTGGTGGCCGCAGGCGTTGATGCAGCCGGAGATATTGATGTGCAGCCGGCCGATCAGGTCGGCGGTGTCGTGATTGGCAAAGCGCCGGGTCAATTCCTGCGCGATCGGAATCGAGCGCGCGTTGGCGAGCGAACAATAATCCAGTCCCGGGCAGGCGATGATGTCGGAGACAAGATTGACGTTCGGCGTCGCCACACCGATCTTGTCGAGCGCCTTCCAGAGCGCCGGCAGGTCGCGCTTTGCGACATGGGGCAGTGCCAGGTTCTGCTCATGGCCGACGCGAATTTCGCCGAACGAATATTTGTCGGCGAGATCGGCGATCGCGTCCATCTGGTCGGCGGTGGCGTCGCCGGGCGGTCCGCCCACCGGCTTCAGCGACAAGGTCACGATCGCGTAGCCCTGCACCTTGTGCGTGAACACCGAGTTCTTGCGCCACCTCTCGAACAGCGGATCGTGCGCCGCCTGCTTCAATTCCTCCGGCATGTGCGGCAGTTTTTCGTACGCCGGATAGGAAAAGCGCGAGCGGACGTCCTCGATGACGGCGTCATCCAGCGTCAGCGCGCTGTCACGCATCGCGAGCCATTCGTTCTCGACCTCCTGGGCGAATTTCTCGATGCCGAGTTCGTGCACCAGGATCTTGATGCGGGCCTTGTAGATGTTGTCGCGGCGGCCGTACTGGTTATAGACGCGCAGGATCGCCTCGACATAGCTCAGCAGATCGCGGCCCGCCACGTACGGCTTGATGGTTTTGCCGATGAACGGGGTGCGGCCCAATCCGCCGCCGACCAGCACTTCAAAGCCGGTCTCGCCTTCCGCATTCCTGTGCAGGCGCAGGCCGATGTCGTGAATCTTGATGGCGGCGCGATCGTGCGCGGAGGCGGTAATCGCGAATTTGAACTTGCGCGGCAGGAAGGAGAATTCCGGATGCAGTGTCGTATATTGCCGCACCAGCTCGGACCAGATGCGGGGGTCCTCGATCTCGCCGGGCGCCACGCCGGCCCACTGATCCGACGTGACGTTACGGGTGTTATTGCCCGATGTCTGCATGGCGTGAATGCCGACCTCGGCGAGATCGGCCAGCGCATCCGGCAATTCGGCGAGCTTGATCCAGTTGAACTGGATGTTTTGCCGCGTCGTGAAATGTCCGTAGCCGCGGTCGTAGCGGCGCGCCACATGCGCCAGCCGCCGCAGTTGCTTCGACGACAGCGTGCCGTAGGGGATCGCGACCCGGAACATATAGGCGTGCAGTTGCAGATAGACGCCGTTCTGCAAGCGCAGCATCTTGAATTCGTCCTCGGTGAGTTCACCGGACAGCCGGCGCTTCACCTGGTCGCGAAATTCCTCAACCCGTTCGTTGATGAGCGTGCGGTCGAGTTCGTCGTATGCGTACATGATGGACTGGCCTTATGCCGAAACCGGAAGATCGATGGTGACACCTCGCGAGCGGATATGTTCGCGCAGGTTGCCGGGCCTGATCTTGCCGCTTTCCTTGATTTCGACCGGCGCGATGTAGGGGCCTACCGCGCCGATGTCGTCGGCCACGGATTCGGCGAGCAGCACACGGGCTTCGTCCGAGGTGCGAACGATCGCGGCATCCGAAAGGTCCGCCGACCAGCCCTGCCGGCCGGTGCGATAGATCACGGCGCCATCCCAGGTGCGATTGGCGGTGACCATCGAGGGGCCGGAAATCCTGATTTTCTTTTGTTCGAGCGGGGAGGTCATTCGGCGGCTTCCAGCAGTTTTGCGATGGCTTGATTGAGGTTCTGCGTGCGCCAGGGCGCCGAGTGGGCGACCACGTCGCCGATGATGAGAATGGCGGGACCGCCGTCGATCTTTTCGACCAGATCGGGCAGCCCATCGAGGGTTCCGACGACGGCCTGGGCGGTGGGCCACGTGACCCGCGCGAATACGCCGACCGGCGTCTGCGGCGAACGTCCCGCGGCCAACAGGCCGGCGCGCACCGACGGCGCCGCGGTCATTCCCATATAGACGACGATCGTCATCTTCTCGTCCGTCAAGGCCGACCAGTCGACGGCTTCGGCGTCCTTGGCTTTGTGCGCGGTGAGGAAGGTGATGCGCAGCGCCTTGTGCCGCAAGGTGAGCGGCACCTCGAATTGCGCGGCAGCGCCAAGGCCTGCGGTGATTCCGGGAATGACCGAACAGGCGACGCCTGCCTGCCGCAGCGCTTCGATCTCCTCGCCGCCACGGCCAAAGACAAGGGGATCGCCGCCCTTCAGCCGCACCGCGCGCTGCCCGGACTTCGCGGCTTCGATCAACAGCCGGTTGATGGCGTCCTGGCCAATGCCGGGCTTGCCGACGCGTCGTCCGACCGGCACGCGTGCGGCATCGCGGCGCGCACGATCGAGAATCTCCGGCGACACCAGCTCATCGTAGAAAACGACATCGGCGTCCTGCAGCGCGCGCAACGCCTTCACGGTAAGCAGATCCGGATCGCCGGGGCCCGCGCCGACCAGCGTCACTTGGCCCTGCGCCTGGCCCGACGGCAGGGCGCCTGCGAAGTCGGCGGGATCGCGAATATCCTTCAGCGCCGCTTCTGCCTCCTCGGTGCGCCCGGCGAGAACCAGCGCACCGATCGGACCGTCGACCACGCGCTCCCAGAAGCGGCGGCGCAAGGCAAATTCGGGAATCAGGCCGCGGATGGTCTTGCGCCAGCGGCCGACGAACCCGGCGAGATCACCGATTCGGGCGGGCAGAACAGCCTCGATGCGCTCGCGCACACGGCGCGCCACGACCGGCGAGGCGCCGCCGGTGCCGACGGCCACCACCACCTCGCCGCGATCGACGATGGCAGGAAAAATGAAAGTCGAATGTTGGAGGTCATCCATCACATTCACAGGCAGGCCGACGGCCTTTGCCCGCGCCGACATCGCCGGCCCGGCATCGCCTGCGCCGGCGCAAAGAACGGCAATCACCCCGCCGAGACCGGCCGTCATGGGATCGCCTTCGGCAAGCTCGATCCGCGCCGCCTCGTCAGTGCCAAGACCTGTCAGGTCATGGTGGCCGTCGGTCGCGTACCAGCGGACCTGCGCGCCCGCGGCGGCCAGCAGGCGCAATTTCGCGCGCGCCAGATCGCCGGCTCCGACGAGCAACACCACGCCGCTTTGCAGATCGAGGAACACGGGCAGGAATCGCATGCGACACTCGCTTCCCCAACTCCTGGGGTTGACTGGAATTATTTTCTATATATGTCTCATTCAATGCCCGCAAAGAGAAAATTATTTCTTCTCTATTGCAGTGCAACTATAGAATTTTCGCCTCCCAACGCCAAGGGCCGGTAGATGCATCTTCTCGACAACGACCACGCCGCTGACCGGCTGCACCGGCCAATCCCGATCGTGCAGTCCACAGCCACACAAATTTCAGCCGACGGGCGCGCTCGGGCGCCCTCGATGGACCACCTCGACGCGCTCGAGGCCCAGAGCATCTACATCTTCAGGGAAGCCTTTGCCCGGCTGAAGAAGCTCGCGCTGCTGTGGTCGCTCGGCAAGGATTCCAACGTGATGATCTGGCTGGCGCGCAAGGCCTTCTTCGGCCGCGTGCCGTTCCCGGCATTGCATGTCGATACCGGCAAGAAGTTTCCCGAGATGTACGCGTTTCGCGATCGCTACGGCAAGGAATGGGAGCTCGATCTGAAGATCGAGCCCTGCCCGCCGCTGGAGACCATCGATCCCACCCTGCCGCCGGCGGCGCGATCGGCCGCGCGCAAGACCGAGGGGCTGAAGCTGGCGCTTGGCAAATTCGGCTTCGACGGATTGATCGCCGGCATTCGTCGCGACGAAGAGGCCACCCGCGCCAAGGAGCGGGTGTTCTCGCCCCGCGGCACCGAAGGCGGATGGGACGTGCGCGACCAGCCGCCAGAATTCTGGGATCAGTTCAACGCCTCGCCGCCGCCCGGCGCGCATTTGCGCGTGCATCCGATCCTGCATTGGACCGAGGCCGACATCTGGGCCTACACAAAGCGCGAAAACATTCCGATCATTCCGCTCTATCTGGCGAGGGACGGCAAGCGCTATCGCTCGCTGGGCGACGCCGACATCACCAATCCGGTGGCTTCGACCGCATCGAATATCGACGAAATCCTCATCGAGCTCGACGGCAGCAGGGTGCCGGAACGCGCAGGCCGCGCCCTCGATCACGAAACCGAAGACGCCTTCGAGCGACTGCGTGTCGCCGGCTATCTTTGACGGATACCGAGTTGAGCATTTCAATGAACATGACCGTCCCAGATGCGATCTTATCGACACCGAACGGCACCACGCGCCCGCAGGTTCACATTGTCATCGTCGGCCATGTCGACCACGGCAAATCGACCCTGGTCGGCAGGCTGCTGCATGAGACCGGTAGCCTGCCGGAAGGCAAGCTTGAAATGCTCAAAGCCGTCAGCGCGCGGCGGGGCATGCCGTTCGAATGGTCGTTCCTGCTCGACGCGCTGCAAACCGAGCGCGACCAGGGCATCACCATCGACACCACGCAGATCCGCTTCCGCACCAAGTCGCGCGATGTGGTGCTGATCGACGCCCCCGGCCACGCCGAATTCCTGCGCAACATGATCACCGGCGCTTCGCAGGCGGACGGCGCGGTTCTGATTATCGACGCGCTGGAGGGCGTGCGCGACCAGACCCGGCGCCACGGCTATCTCCTGCACCTTCTGGGCGTCAAACAGGTCGCCGTCGTCGTCAACAAGATGGACCGGGTGGATTTCAGCGCGGCGCGATTCGGCGAGATCAGCGACGAGATCTCCTCTCACCTGATCGGGCTCGGCGTTACGCCTCTGGCGGTCGTTCCAATTTCAGCGCGCGATGGCGACGGCGTCGCCGAACGCACGCCAAGGACCAGCTGGTACCATGGACCGACCGTGGTCGAAGCGCTCGATGCGCTTGAGCCTGCGCGGCCGCTAGAGCAGCTTGCGCTGCGGCTGCCGGTCCAGGCGATCTACAAATTCGACGACCGCCGCATCATCGCGGGCCGCATCGAATCCGGACATCTCGCCGCCGGCGACGAGATCGTCATCATGCCGGCCGGCAAGATCGCGAAGATCAGGACCGTCGAGGGCTGGCCGGCGACGCCGGTCAAGGGAGTTCAGGGCGCCGGACGCTCGGTCGGCATTACGCTCGACCGCGAACTGTTCATCGAACGCGGCGACGTCATCGCCCATGTCGGAACCGCGCCGCGCGATACAAGGCGGATTCGGGCCCGCATTTTCTGGCTTCACGACAAGGAGCTTTCGGCCGGCGCCTCGATCCTGCTCCGGCTCGGCACGAGGGAAACCCGCGCCACCGTGGTTGCGATCGAGAAGGCCGTCGATCCCGGCGAACTGTCGAGCGTCGAGACCAGATCGATCGCACGCAACCATGTCGGCGAGATCGACATTGCGCTGGCGCAGCCGATTGCCGCCGATCCCTACAGCGACAATCCCCGCACCGGACGCCTGGTGATCGAGATCAATGGCCGCATCGCCGGCGGCGGGCTGGTGCTGTCGGTCGACGCCGGGCAACGTGCGATTCCCGTCGATATCGTGCCGGTGGAATCGGCGCTGCGCCTCGACGAACGCTCGGCGCGCTATCGCCACAACGGCGCGGTGGTGTGGCTGACCGGATTGCCGGGCTCCGGGAAATCGACTCTGGCCCGTGCGCTGGAGCGCCGGCTGTTCGGCATGGGCGGTTCGCCGGTTCTGCTCGACGGCGACACGCTGCGCGCCGGGCTCAACCGCGATCTCGGGTTCTCGGCGGCCGATCGCACCGAAAACATTCGCCGGCTCGCCGAGGTTGCGACCCACCTCGCAAAAAACGGTCATATCGCCGTTGTCGCGGCGGTGTCGCCCGCGCGCGAGGACCGTGCCGCTGCTCGCCGTGTTGCGGATGAGTTGTTCCGTGAAATCTATGTCGCGACGCCGGCCGAAATCTGCGAGAGCCGCGATCCCAAGGGCCATTACGCCAAGGCGCGCGCCGGCTCCCTGCCGGCATTCACCGGCATCGGCACCGATTACCAGCCGCCCGCCGACTGCGAGCTGACGCTCGACACCTCGACGGGTTCCGTCACCGATGCGACCGACGAGATCGAGCGAATGCTGACGAGGACTGGCGTCCTGTTCGACGAAGTGGTTGATCTGGCTGCCAATATTTGAGCCGGCAACCGCCGCTGCAATAGGCAATCGTAGGGCTTTTCTTGCGCCCGGCTTTGGCGCTAAAAGGCCCCTGAACGTTGCGCCTCACGGTGCCTTTTTTGCCTTTATTGCCCCTGAAAACCGCGCTTGACCGCTGTTTCTCGTGAGAAAACCCCATCATGAATCGTATCGACGTCCACGGACTGAAGATTGCCCCTGTCCTGTTTGATTTCATCGCCAAGGAAGCGACCCCGAAAACGGGGATTTCGCCCGACGCGTTCTGGGCAGGGCTGGCCGCCATCATCCGGGATCTGGCGCCGAGAAATCGCGAGCTGCTTGCCTTCCGCGACGCCCTTCAGGCGAAAATCGACGATTGGCACCGCGCCAACAAGGGCAAGCCGATCGACCTCAATGCCTACACGGCGTTCCTGAAGGAGATCGGGTATCTGCTGCCGGAACCGGCGACCCGGAAGGTCGAGACAGCCAATGTCGACGAAGAGATCGGGAAAATCTGCGGACCCCAGCTGGTCGTGCCCCTCACCAACGCGCGCTACGCCCTCAATGCCGCCAACGCCCGCTGGGGCAGTCTTTATGACGCATTTTACGGCACCGACGCGATCCCGCATGACGCAAGCGAGGGAGGCAAGGGCTTCAACAAGGCGCGCGGCGACAAGGTGGTCGCGAAAGCCAAGGCCTTCCTCGATGCCGCCGTGCCGCTGGCGACCGGCAGCCACACCGATGTGACTTCCTACAGCGTCGTCAGTGGCCAGCTCGCGGTCAAGCTGAAGAGCGGCAACGCCACCGCGCTGAAATCGGGCGCGCAGTTTGCGGGCTACCGCGGCGACGCCGCCTCGCCTTCGGCCATCCTCGTCGTCAACAACGGGATGCACATCGAAATCAAGATCGACCGCAGCAACATGATCGGCAAGGACGATCCCGCCGGCGTCGCCGACATGATCCTGGAATCCGCCGTCAGCACGATTCTCGATATGGAAGACAGCGTCGCCACCGTCGATGCCGAAGACAAGGTGCTGGTCTACCGCAACACCCTCGGCCTGATGGCCGGCACGCTGTCGGCCGACTTCGAGAAGGGCGGCAAGACCCTGACGCGCGCGCTCAATCCCGACCGGGTCTACACGGCGCCCGACGGAAAGGAACTGAAGCTGCATGGCCGCAGCCTGCTGTTGATGCGCAATGTCGGTCATCACATGTTCACCGATGCGGTGCTCGACGGAGCCGGCGAGGAAATTCCGGAAGGCATGCTCGATGCCGCCGTCGCCGGCCTGCTCGCGATCCACGACCTCAAGGGCAATTCAAAGGTGCGCAACAGCCGCACCGGCTCGGTCTATATCGTGAAGCCGAAGATGCACGGGCCCGACGAGGTTCAGCTTACCTGCGAACTGTTCGACCGTGTCGAGAAGATGCTGTCGTTGCCGGAAAACACCATGAAGGTCGGCATCATGGACGAGGAGCGCCGCACCACGGTCAACCTCAAGGCCTGTATCCAGAAGGCCTCAAAGCGCATCTGCTTCATCAACACCGGCTTTCTCGACCGTACCGGCGACGAAATCCACACCTCGATGGAAGCCGGCCCCATGATCCGCAAGAACGACATGAAGGCGCAGGCCTGGATCAAGGGCTACGAGGACTGGAACGTCGATATCGGCCTGATCGACGGGCTGCCCGGCCACGCCCAGATCGGCAAGGGCATGTGGGCTGCGCCCGACATGATGGCGGATATGCTGGTGCAGAAGATCGCGCACCCGCAGGCCGGCGCCACCACCGCCTGGGTGCCTTCGCCGACCGCGGCAACGCTGCACGCGCTGCATTATCACCAGGTCAACGTGCTGGCGCGCCAGCAGGAGCTGGCGAAGGGCGGCCCGCGTGCAAAGCTTTCGGATATCCTCACCATCCCGGTATCGCAATCGAACTGGGCGCCCGACGATGTCCGGCAGGAGATCGACAACAATTGCCAGGGCATTCTCGGCTATGTCGTGCGCTGGATCGACCAGGGGGTCGGCTGCTCCAAAGTGCCCGACATCCACGACATCGGGTTGATGGAAGACCGCGCCACCTTGCGGATCTCGAGTCAGCATCTGGCGAACTGGCTGCATCAGGGCGTCATCACCAAGGACCAGGTGATGGAATCGCTGAAGCGGATGGCGGTGGTGGTGGACGGCCAGAACCAGGGCGATCCGCTGTACCGGCCGATGGCGCCTTCCTTCGACGGCGTCGCCTTCAGGGCGGCCTGCGACCTGATCTTCAAGGGACGCGAGCAGCCGAACGGCTACACCGAATACATCCTGACGGCGCGGCGCCGCGAGGCCAAGGCGGCGGGCTGACCCCGAAACGATTGAATATCGTCATCAAAGGATCACGGAGAAGCCCCGGTTCGCCGGGGCTTCTTCGTTGCGGTATCGCAGCCACGCACATCATTGCGGGCCGGCGACGAGGAGCGGCATCTCGCTACAGGATTTCTAGAACACCGCGATATATTTGAGCAGCGAAATCACGCCGAGGATGATCACGACGACGCGCACAATCTGCTTGGCGCGCCCGTCGAGCGGCAACAGGTTGATCAGATACAGAATAAGAATAACGACCAGAAATGTAATCAGCACACTTATAAGCATTAAAATCCCCTGATGCACGCGCGAGAAGAAAACCGTCCTGCGTCAATGCGCCAGCAGCCGCCCGGTTCCCTGCCGGCAACCCGCTGCGCAAACGCCTGAAAAACCGGCGTTGCAGGCCTCCCCGTGACGAATAATGGCAGGACCGCTGTCTAAAAATTTACTCTTTTTTGTCTAAGTGGGCGAGCTTTCCGGGGGCCGCCTATGCTTGATCGTCTGACCGTGTCTTCGCTGATCAAATCGGTCATCGTCCTGATGGCCGTCTGTATGACGGCCTTGCTCAGCGTAAGTGCCTGGAGCTCGTGGGGACGACTCGCCGCCACGAGCCGGATTTCGGTGGTCGCGGACGCCTCGGCGAACCTGTTCAAGGCGATGCACAATCTGCGCAGCGACAGATCGACCACCAGCCGCAACCTGAACGAGGACTCCATACTGCAGCCGGACGTGCAGAAATATCTTCGCTCCCATCGCGACGCCGAGATCTCGGCGATGCGATCGGCGGCCGAAGCCCTCGCCTCGGTCGAATTTTCGGAGCAAAACACCCTGCTTCCCGAGTTGAACCGACTGATCCAGGCGTTCACCGCACTGGAAGCCGAGTCGTGGGACGCCATGCGCAAGCCGAAGGCGTCGCGCCGCCCGGCGCTTGCCAAGGAATACGCGGAAAACACGGAGGCGATGCTCGCGACCCTCGACAAGGTGTCCACGCGGATCGCCGCTGCCGTGAACCACAATGATCCGGTCATCGATCAGTTGCTGATGATCAAGCAGCTCGCGTGGCTGATGCGCAACACCGCAGGCGAAGCATCGCTGCTGATTTCGAATGGCCTCTCGTCCGGCCGCGTGGCACCCGCTCTCCGTCAAACCTATACCAAGTTCGTCGGCAGCATCGAGACGGCGTGGGCCGCACTGCAGACCGTCGCGACGGGAAATGGTTTGCCGCCAAGCCTTGCCGAGGCGATGGCTGGAGCGAAAACCGCCTATTTTGACCCCCGGTTTCTTGCGCTTCGGGATCGATTGGTGAACGCCCTGATCACGGGCGAGAAACCCGAAATGAAGGGAAACGAGTGGAGCCCGTTCTCGGTCGAACACATGAGTTCCGTGGTGACCGTCGCCGAACGCGCGCTTGACGCCGCCAAGGACTATGGCCTGGCCCAGCATGCCGAGGCCCGGCGATCGCTGGCGCTCCAACTCGCCCTGCTGGTCTCGGCGCTCGCCTTGACCATCGGCACCATGACGGCGGTCAGCCGCCGCGTCATCCGGCCGCTGCACACCATGCGCGATGCGATGCTGAAGGTCGCCGCCGGCGATCTGACCGTCGACACCGGATATGCGCAGCGTCGCGACGAGATCGGGGCGCTTGCCGGCGCGCTGGAAACCTTCAAGCAACAGGCCGCCGACAAGGTCAGGATCGAAGAGCAGGAGCGCGAACGCCACGCCGGCGCCGCCACGCGTCAGCGCGCCGTCGAAGGCTATGTCGGCGAATTCGAGAGCATGGTCCGCCGGACGCTCGACCAGTTGAACGAGGCTTCCAGCCAGATGAGAACGACCTCGGCGGGCTTGTCGGCGGTCTCCAGCCAGACCAATTCGCGCGTCACGGTCGCGGAGAAGGCCTCCGGAGAGGCCTCGCTGAGCGTGCAGAGCGTGGCTTCGGCGTCAGAGGAATTGAGCGCCTCGATCGACGACATCAGCCGGCAGGCCTCGCACGCCGCCGGCATAGCCAAGCGCGCGGTCACCCGGGCGCGGGAAACCGACGACACCGTCCAGGGACTGGCCAAAACGGCGGGCCGGATCGGCGAGGTGGTCGGCCTGATCAATTCCATCGCCGCCCAGACCAACCTGCTGGCGCTGAATGCGACCATCGAGGCGGCGCGAGCCGGCGAGGCCGGCCGCGGCTTTGCCGTTGTCGCCTCCGAGGTCAGATCGCTGGCCAGCCAGACCGCCAAGGCGACCGACGATATCTCCGAGCAGATTGCCGACATTCAGAAGGTGGCCGGCGATGCCATCGACGCCATCAAGGCCATTGGCGGCATTATCGGCGAGGTGAACGAGGTCGCCACCGCGATCGCCGCCGCGGTCGAGCAGCAAGGCGCCGCCACCCAGGAGATCACGCGCAGCACCCAGCATGCCGCGCAAGGCACCAGGAACGTCTCCGAGAACATCACCGGCGTCAAAACCGACGCGGATGCCGCCGCCGCCGCGGCGGAGAACGTGAAGCTCGCCTCCGAGACCCTGGAAACGCAAAGTCTTCAGCTGAGCAGCCAGGTCACCCAGTTCCTGGGCAAGATCCGCGCGGCTTGATCCCGCCAGACCCGCGGCGTCCCCCGGCTACCGGCTTCTCTACTCCGACGCCACCACGGGCACGCGCCGATAGTGCGAGCGCAGCGCCTGGGGCGCCGGCGACAGATTCAGCGATGCGCCGCGCCGGTCGGCGCCGCGGCCGGCCACCATCAGCCCGTCGCTGGCTGCCACGATATCGCCTTTGCGAAGCGTCGGGTCGTCTTCGATTTTGACCGAGGCGAGACCGGTCGGGTCCTTGCCGTTACAGGTGCATCCCGCCACCAGCTCGTTGCGGTAGCGAAACGCGTTCGGCAGTTCGGAATAAGGCCTTCCGTTCTCGGTGACGGCATTGTCGATATTGCCGCCGTAGACCACCCTGGTTTCGCTCGCCGGGCAAAAGCTGTTGCAGGATGCCGCCTTGCTCTGGTTGCCGGTCGCCGATATCGGGAAATAGCGCCCGTCGCAGCTGCGCACGCAATAGGCCTGCGAGCCGCCGGACTAGAGTGCGCGCGAACGCGGGACGACGCTTTCAGAGTTGAAGGCGTTATTGCTCTCGCTGGCAAACGGCAGCGGCATCGCGGGCGCCTGCGGGCGGCCGCGCCCGAACGCGCCGAACAGGGCGGAGAGAAAATCCTCTGCCTGGGCGGCCGGGGCCAACGCCAACCCGACCAAAACCGCCACGCCACCCAATGCCAGCCGGCCTGATCGCATCACCATGTTCGTCTCCGGGACAGGGCCTCACCCCTCAGTAGAGCGACGACATCGAAACGTTCATCGCCTGACGGCCCGACGGCAGCGTCGTCGCAACGGGGCGCGGCCGCGCAGGGCGAACATCCGCCGCTGCGGTAATCGTTCGCCTGGCTTCGAGATGGGAGGCATTCTTCGGCAGCACCACCACCTTGGTGCCGACATCGACGCGGCTGAACAGGTCGGCGACGTCTTCATTGGTCAGCCGGATGCAGCCCGAGGAAACGAACTTGCCGATCGTCGAGGGATCGTTGGTGCCATGGATGCGGTATTCGCTGGAACCGAGATACATGGCGCGGGCGCCGAGCGGATTGCCAGGCCCACCGGCCATGAAGCGCGGCAGATAGGGCTGGCGCGCGATCATCTGCGCCGGCGGATGCCAGTCCGGCCACTCCGCCTTGCGGGTGATGGTCTGCACGCCGGCCCAGGTGAACCCCTCGCGGCCGACACCGACGCCGTAGCGGATGGCGCGGCCCTGGCCGAGCACGTAATAAAGCGTCGTATTGCCGGTATCGATGATGACGGTGCCGGGCGCCTCCCTGGTATCGAGGGCTACAACGGTGCGGCGCAGCCGCTCCGGCACCACGCTGGCGCTTCCGCCGCCTTCATCCGGCAGCGCGGCGTCGTCCGGCGCGGTCATCATGTTGTCCGACGGAAACGCGGTTTGCGGCGCCGAGGCATAGCCGAGCGCCTGCGCGCTCGCCGCGCCGGTGAAAATCGCGGACGTCAACAACAGAGCCCCGGTGAACAGCAGCGCGGTTGTCGCGCGCGACGATGGCCTGCGGTGAATTGCGATGGTCTGTGTCATGATCTGCCCCGATGCGATGCGCATCACGCTGATGCTTCGAAGCAACAAACGCGACCGGGGCTCCGCAGTTCCGCCCTGCCGGAAATACAGCCGGGGCCCCTGTCAAGAAGCCCGCCCTTCACGTTGCCGCGACGGAACTTTGCCGGGCCGTGCGAGTTGTGTCCGCCAAAGCCCTTGTTCGTCGCGCGATGTCGCGGCTTGCCGCCCGTAGCGCGGGGGAGAGTCTGTTGCGTGTCCTGCCCAACGAACGTTCCCCTCCCAGGGAAGTGGCGGCCGGTACGCCGCCTCCCGCCGGCACCGCCGAACAACCGCCGGTCATTCGCCGCGCAGACGTGGTTGCCTTCGCGCTGGTCGCGCTGCTTCTGATCGCCGTCGTCGCCGTCCTCTACGCCGCGAAAGCGTTCTTTCTGCCGGTCGCAGCGGCCTTCGTGGTCGGTACCATGCTGTCGCCGGCGGCAGGCCTTCTCGAGCGCCATCGAATTCCGCGCGCGGTATCGGCGGTCCTGATCGTGAGCGCCGTCGGCGCCGGCGTCGCGTTCATCGTCGGCCTGATTTCCGCGCCGCTGATGCAATGGAGCACGCGCCTGCCGGAGCTCGGCTCGACGCTCCGCGAAAAACTGCACGTATTCGACCGGCCGCTGATGCTGTGGCATGAGCTCCAGAACATGCTGGGAATATCCGACACATTCGGCGGGTCTTTCCAGATGCCGAAATTCGAATGGGTCCAGCCCACGGTCGAATTCCTGTCGCCGACCTTCACCGAATTTCTGCTGTTCTTCGCAACCCTGGTGCTGTTCATCGCAAGCTGGCGCGAGCTGCGGCGCGCCCTGATCATGACCTTCACCGGGCATGATCAGCGGCTGCGGGCGTTACGGACCCTCAACGCCATCGAGGAGCATCTCGGCGGTTATCTGCTGACGGTGACGATGATCAATCTCGGCGTCGGCGCGGCGACCGGCGTGATCTGCGCGGTCACCGGCATGCCCAATCCGGCCGGGCTCGGCGCGCTGGCCGCGACCCTGAATTTTCTCCCGCTGATCGGCCCGGTCGCCATGTTCGTGATCCTGGCGGTGGTCGGCGTGATCGCGTTCTCGACCATCGGAGCGGGACTGATCGCGGCGCTTGCCTTTGCCGGGCTTGCGTTTGTCGAGGGTCACTTCGTCACCCCGACCATTATCGGCCGCAGGCTCGAACTCAACGCGCTTGCCGTGTTCGTGGCGCTCGCCTTCTGGACCTGGCTGTGGGGGCCGATGGGCGGCTTCCTGTCTTCGCCGCTTCTGATCGTGGCGCTGATCCTCAGAGATCATTTGTGGCCGCCGGACTCGCCGCAATTCCCGTCGGGCTGATCGGGGCTGGCTCGGCCCGGTTTCGCTTCGGGAACTTCCCGCAAGCCGAGGCGTTTGTGCCGTGTCCCACTTGGGGTGCCGGGAGCTTTTGATGTCGAGTACAGACGGCGAAATCGGAATGAAAGACCTGGCGGATAAAGCGACCCAGGAACGCACTCAACAGGCACGCGCCGAATATGAACGCCTTCAAAAGGATGTAGCAGCCGTGAAACACGATATCTCAGCCCTGACCGACCAGATCACCGACGCGCTCAATTCATTCGCCGGCACCGCCCAGAAGCAGGCGCGCCGCGGCTACAAGCAGGCGCGCGCCAATGTCGACGCGGCGGTCGACGATATTTCCGAGCGCGGCAGCGCCGCCATGGACGCCGCCCAGGACGCGGCCCTGTCGATCGAGGAAACGCTGGAAGACGTCATCGCGCAGCGACCGCTCGCCATCGTTGGCCTTGCGCTCGGTCTCGGCTTTCTGATCGGCGTGACATGGCGCCGCTAGCGCCGGGCGCGCGGCCCGCAATGACCGCCTCGACGGAATCGAAGCTGCAAATTTGAACGGGGCGTCCGGATGTTCGCGCATATGATCGATCGGTTCAAGGAATCGACCGCCTCCGCCTTGCGGCTGAGTTCGCTCGCGGCGGCCGTGGCACTCGCCTTGTTCGTCGCGATCTCGTTTCTGTGCGCCGCAGCCTTTGTCTACATGCTGCAGACCTATGGTCCGATCCAGGCCTGCCTGACCGGCGCCGTCACCTTCCTGATCCTCGCGCTGGTCGCCGCGGTCTTTTACGTCGACCGCAGGAACCGCGCCCGGGCGCGCGCGGCGGAAGCCGCCAGATCTGCCGCCCGCTCGGCGCTTGCCGATCCGATGCTGGTCTCCATCGGCATCCAGCTCATCCGCGCCATCGGCGTCAAGAAGCTGATTCCGATACTTGCGGTCGGCGGCCTGGCGCTGGGATTTCTGGCCAGCCGCCACGCTGCCACGGACGAAGCGCCGGCGGAATGACCAAGCGCGCTGCGGTGCTGCTACAGCTACAAATTTCAAACAGCTAATTCGACCGTGATTGCGAGCGCTAGCGAAGCAATCCATGCCGCAACACAAAGAGACAATGGATTGCTTCGTCGCTTCGCTCCCTTGCGCAAACGCTTCGCGTTTGTCGCAGGCAATGACGAAAAGAGACACAACTTCGCGATCTCGCTGCGCATTTCGCGCGAGTTTTGCCTGTAACTTCCCGCCCTCTGAAATCAAAGGGCGCAGGG
>JBAVEE010000531.1:0-8154 GCA_049587575.1 Bradyrhizobium sp. | reverse complement strand
GGAATCCTCCATGCAAAGCCCCCGCGAAATCCTGGCCGATCTCTGGACTTCCGTTGGCGACGAGCCCGCCGCGCTCGACGCCGTCACGCTGACCGGAGAAGAGCCGCAACTGCCGTCGTCGTTCCGCGTCGCCGCCGCGGCGCAAGCCGGCATCGCCGCGGCCGGGCTCGCCGCCGCGCATCTCTGGAAATTGCGCAGCGGGCAGAGCCAGAATGTCGCGGTCGACATGCGTCACGCCGTGGTCGAATGCCGCAGCGAGCGCTATCTGCGCCTCGACGGCAAGCCGCCGCCGCCGGCCTGGGACGCCATCGCCGGAATTTACAAGACCCGCGATCGGCGTTTCGTCCGGCTGCATACCAATTTTCCCCATCACCGCGACGCCGTGTGCCGGGTGCTCAACTGCAGGGCGGAACGCGACGATGTGCAAGCCGCGCTGATGCAATGGGACGCCGAGGCGTTCGAGACCGCGGCCTATGCCGCGGGCGGCGTGGTTGCGATGATGCGCTCGCATGACGAATGGTCCGGGCTGCCGCAAGCCAGCGCGCTGGCCGCGTTGCCTTTGATATCAATTGAAAGGATCGGCGAGGCCGCGCCAAAACCGTGGCCCAGGGGCGATCGTCCGCTCGCGGGCCTGCGCGTGCTCGATCTGTCGCGGGTGATCGCGGGTCCCGTCGCGGGCCGCACCCTCGCGGTCCACGGCGCTGACGTGATGCTGATCTCGGGGCCCGATCTGCCGGCGATTCCGTGGCTGACGATCGACACCGGCCGCGGCAAGCTGACGAGTTTTGCCGACCTCAAGAGCGAGCAGGGGCGGCAAACGCTTCGCGATCTGCTCTCGCAGGCCGATATTTTCTCGCAGGGCTATCGCCCGAGTTCGCTGGCTCATCTCGGTTTCTCGCCGGAGGAGGCGGCGCGGATCAATCCGGGCATCGTCTTCGTGTCGCTCTCGGCCTATGGCCACGCCGGGCCATGGGCCGAACGCCGCGGGTTCGACTCGCTGGTGCAGACCGCGACCGGCTTCAACCACGCCGAAGCGCAGGCCGCCGGCATCGACGGGCCGAAGGAATTGCCGGCGCAGATCCTCGATCACGCCACCGGCTATCTGATGGCGTTCGGCGCCATGATGGCCAGGGCGCGCCAGGCGCGCGACGGCGGCAGCTGGCATGTCCGGGTGTCGCTGGCGCAGACCGGCCGATGGCTATGGAATCTCGGCCGGCTGGCCGATGGTTTGAAGACCGAGGATCTGCAGGGCGAGGCGGTCGGCGCTTTTGTCGAAGAGGCGGCTTCCGGCTTTGGCCCGCTGCGGTCCATCCGCCATTCGGCGGCGCTATCGCAAACGCCCGCCTTCTGGGCGCGCCCGGCGATGCCGCTCGGCAGTCACCCGCCGCAATGGCCGGAACGCGGCTGAGGGCGCTCGCCCGTATGGGCATGTGCCCATCATTCCTGCCCACTCCGATTGTGGTTGACGAGATGTTCCGGCCGGCCCTTGATTGCATCCCAGGGATGTAACCGCAGGAGCTCGCCATGCGGATCGCGGAACGCCAACCTCAAACCAGGACTTCCGACCAGATTCTGGGTGAAATCCGGGACTATTGCCGCGCCACGCAAACGGCGGAATCCACCTTCGGGCGGCTCGTCGTCAACGACGGCAAGCTGGTATCGCGATTGCGCGACGGCGCCAGGATCACCACCGGCACGCTCGACAAGGTCCGCGCCTATCTGTCCGAGCATCGCAGCGCGCCATCGCCTGTACCTAGCGAGCCGTCCGCGGCCGTCAGGCCGGTCAACGGCGCGATCGCCGCGGCCGGCATGGCGCCGTCCGGCTTCCGGTTTTTCGACAACCGGCAGAAATATCTGCTGTTCGTTTCGACCTGCAGCGAAAAGACCGAGATCGCCAACCGGGTCTCGCTCGAGCTCGGCAATCTGCAGTCGTCGCCGCCGGCGCTTCGGATCTTCGACGCCGGCGTCGGCGACGGCACCGTGCTGTCGCGCGTGATGCGGGCGGTGCACGCCCGCTTCCCGACCATGCCGCTCTACGTCGTCGCCAAGGAGATCAGTTACGAGGACGTGCGACTGATGCTCGAAAAGATGGCGGACCGCCTGTTCGAGCACCCGGCCACGGTGCTGGTCATCACCAATCTGTATTATGCCGAGGCGCCCTGGCTGACGCCGCGCTCGACGACCTCGGCGCAGAGCCTGATCTGGAAGGATGTCGCGCTGTCGGGCAATACCGCGCACGGCTTCGCCGATCAGATCGGGCAGCTTGAAGGATTTCTGGCCGAAAACTGGCGCGCCGGGATCAGTCCGACCACGGGCAATCCGGTCTATACCCGCCCCATTATCCTGACGTTGCGGCGGGAGGATCACTCGTTTCTGCTCGACCCGATCATGCCGCGGCCGGGCCGCGTGATGGCCGATTACGATCTGGTGATCGCCTCGCAGCCCTATCGGGCGCGCGCGAGCGTCGAGTTCAAGGCCTCGAAGGTGGTGACTCCGCTGGTCCGGTCGCTGCGGTCCGGCGGCCGGCTGATCGGCATCCATTCGCACGGCAACGACCCCGGCATCGAGATCATCGAACAGGTCTGGCCGGGCGACGATCCCTTCAAGACCGACCGCTACGCCATCCTGCGTCAGGTCAAGCATGAGCTGGGCGCTTCGGCGCGGCATTACAATTTCAACGCGTCGTCCGACGCCCGTTCGATCTTTCGCTATCACATGCACACGCTGCCCGACGAGGTCAGCGGTCCGATCGGAACCTCAACGCTGTTCGCGGCGTGGAATGCCGCGATCTATGTGGCGCAAATCGAGGACGTCAGGCTGTCTGAGGTGGTCCGCGACGGTCGTTACCTCGAGGCCACCGACCGGGTGCTGAAGAAGCACGGCGGTTTGTGGTTCAACGATGAAACCTATGTGATTTCGCGCCGCCGCGCGTAGACGTCCCGGAATCGAGCCATGGCCGCACCTGATCACGCTTCGTCCGGCGAACTTGCCGCGCTACTGCCGGCGGCCTCCGTCGAGGTTTCGTCGCGCGGACACCAGCTTCAGGGGTTGCGCGACCATTTCCGTCCCGGCACCGATGTGACGATCACCTTCCTGCCCGGCGACGACTATCGTCACAATGTCGAGACGGCTGCCGCGTTGCGCCGCGCCGGCTTCAATCCAGTGCCGCATATCGCGGCGCGCGAACTGCCGTCGCGCGAAGCGCTCGACGACTTTCTGTCGCGGGCGCGGGGCGAGGCCGATGTCACGCGCATTCTTCTGATCGCCGGCGACGTCGCGGCCGCCAAAGGCCCGTATCGGTCGAGCCTCGATGTCTGCGCCTCTGGATTGATCGAGCGGCGCGGCATCACACGGTTAAGCGTTGCCGGCCATCCCGAAGGCCATCCCTATTTGACGCCTTCTGCCGCCTTGAGCGGGCTCGTGGCGTGGCGCGATTGGGGGCGGCAGGCAAAAATCCAGGTCGATGTCATGACGCAGTTCTGCTTTGAAAGCGCGCCGATCCTGGGATGGATCGGCGAACTCGATGCGCGCGGCGTCAACATTCCCGTCATCGTCGGTCTTGCCGGACCGGCGAGCCCCGCCACGCTGATGAAATTTGCACTCCGCTGCGGCATCGGCAATTCGATGCGGTCGCTGCGCGGCCAGATCGGCCGTTTCGGCCGGCTTCTGACCGAGACCGGGCCGGACGACGTGGTGCGCGGCTTGCAATCGGCGCCGAAAACCGCGACGGCGTCGATTGCCGGGTTCCATCTGTTTCCTTTCGGCGGACTGCGAAAGGCCGCCGATTGGTTGCGCAGCGTTCCTCAGGAGACGCTCCGGCAAATCGCGCAGCCGGCAGCGCCCGCCGACTCTCAAAATCCGTAAAGCCGGGCCGGATTGTCGACCAGGATCTTTTTGCGGACGGCCGCGTCCGGCGCCCACACCGGCAACTGGTTGAACAGGCGGCCGTCGTCGATCTGGTACAGCGGCGTCAGGTCGGTCGGCTTCTTGCCGGGCGGCGTCACCGAATTCGGATGCGGCCAATCGGTGCCCCAGACAATGCGGTCGGCATTCGCGGCAATCAGGGCCTTGGCGAACGGCACCGCATCGGGATAGTCGGGGCCTTTGTTCGAGAGGCGGTAAGCGCCGGAGATCTTGACATAAGCCTTGCCGCTCTTCACGGCCTCGACGAGATCCGCCCAGCCCGGCTGTTCGAGGCCGAGCGCTGCATTCGCGCCGCCGAAATGGTCGAACACGACAGGGACCGGCGAGGAGGCAAGCACTTCCCTGATCGACGAGAGCAGCGGAAGATTGGTGTAGACTTGCACGTGCCAGCCGCGTCCCTTCACGCGATCGATCGCGGCCTCCAGGCGCTTGCGCCCGATGCCCGGATCGTTGACGCCGCTGGTAGCGAGGTTGACGCGGATACCGCGGATGCCTGCTTTTCCCATCGCGTCGAGATCGCTCTCCGGCGTCTTGTCGTCGATCACCGCTACGCCGCGCCCCGTGTCGCCACGGAATCTGATGCCCTCCAGGGTTGCCCGATTGTCGGTTCCATAGACGCTCGGCGTCACGATCACGACGCGTTCGATATGCAGCGCCTTGTGCAGCGCGGCCATTTCTTCGGGGGATGCCGGCTCCGGCGTGTAGACCCGGCCGGCGAAGAACGGATATTTTTCTGGCAAGTGAATATGGGTGTGGCAGTCGCAGGCTCCGGCGGGAACGTCGAAGTTCACCGGCGTCGAGGGTTGTGACGCCTTCGCGAAGGCGGCTCGGTTGGGCATGGCTACTCCGGCGGCGATTGAGGCAAGCAGAAGATTTCGTCTGTTGAGCATGGGGTCGTCTCCTCCTGTTCGGCTTTTTGGGTTTTATTCGGCTGCGGCGGCTGCATTCGCGCGCGCCATCGCGGCGGGATCGCCCGCCGCGCGCGCGGCGAAGAAGGTGATGACCGCGCATGCGAGCGAGCAGGCGGCCAGGAAATACAGCCCGGCCTCGAAACTGTTGGTGGAAGCCTTGATCCAGCCGACGATGAACGGGCCGAAATAGCCGCCAAGATTGCCCGTGGCATTGATCAAGGCGATCGCGCCCGCCGCGGCCGTGCCGGTGAGGAATATCGAGGGCATCGGCCAGAACGCCGCGCGCGATCCGTAAATGCCGATGGTGGCGGCCGACATTCCGAGCAGCGCCCAATAAGAGGCGCCCGACCACGCCGCGAAAGCAAGACCAAGCGCGCCGACGGTCGAGGCCACGATCAGATGCCAGCGGCGCTCCTTGTTGCGATCGGACGACCAGCCCCACGCGATCAGGCCGATGGTGCCGACGATGTAGGGCACCGAGGACACCAGGCCGGTCATCATGTTGGTGAGGCCGATACCCTTGATGATTTGCGGCATGAAGAAAACGATGCCGTAATTCGCGGTGACGCTCATCAGATAGATAACCGAAAGCGCAACGACGCGGGGGTCGGCCAATGCCCGCATCAACGTCAGGCGGCCGGCGCTTTCGACCTGACGATTTTCGCCGTCGATCCGCGCCTGCAGCCAGGCCTTTTCCTCCGCGTCAAGCCAGTCGGCGCGCCCCGGCCGGTCCGTCATCACCTTGAGGATGACAAAGCCGAGCAGGATGGCCGGCAATGCCTCGATCAGGAAGATCCACTGCCAGCCCTTGATCCCGAGCACGCCGTCCATTCCAAGAATGGCGGCGGAGACGATTGACGCCACCGCGTTGGCGACCGGTTGCGCGATAAACAGCGTCGAGATCACCCGGCCGCGATATTCGGAGGGAAACCAGTAGGTGAAATACAGAATCATGCCGGGGAAGAACCCGGCCTCCGCCGCCCCGAGCAGGAAGCGAATGATCAGGAAGCTTGTCGCTCCCGTGACGAAGGCGGTGAGGCCCGAGATGATCCCCCACGAGATCATGATCCGCGCGATCCAGATCCGCGCACCGACCTTTTCCAGTACGAGATTGCTCGGAATCTCGAACAGGAAATAGCCAAAGAAGAAGATTCCCGCGCCCCAGCCGTAGATGTAGGCGCTGAAGCCGAGGTCCTTGTTCATGGTCAGCGCCGCGAACGAAATATTGCTGCGATCGATATAGGCGATGCAGTAGGCCAGGGCGACCAGAGGCAGCAGCCGCCAGGACACCTTGGCGATGGTCCGGCGCTCGATTGCCTGCGTACCCTGCGCCGTGGCCATGAAATTTCCTCCCGTTCCGCGCTTGTTCCGCGCCTGTTGATTGCCGGCAGCGTGAACGTTTCCTAACCCGGCCGCAAGCCGGTTGTGAAGGACTAGTTGACGTTCGGAACGAATAGCCTGGCGTCATCTTCCAGCAGCAGCCGGTCGCGCACCAATTGCCGCGCCGCTCTCGCGATGGCCGCCGCGCGATCGCCATCGCGCGGATAACGTTCCGCCATCGACAGGCGCGGATCGTTGTTCTTCAGCCGTTCCTCGCGGGTTGCCGCGAATGGAATCATGGTGCCGTTGTTGTCGCATAATTCGCCTTCGCCAAAACCGGCTTTGCGCAGGTTCCAGCCGGTGTGGGTCGCCGCCGGCGCTTCCAGCGTAGGCAGCCGTACGCCGGCGCGGTCGCGGCCATCGGCGTCGGTTGTGGGCACGAAGACCGGATAGGCGGCGCCCTTGGACGGCGGCATCGCATCGGATTTGAGCACGGTCGGTTGCGCAATTCGGGCCGGATAGGCGACGCCGGGGATGCGAGGAAAGCCGACCTTGTCGATCGCGGGCGGCACCAGCGTTGCGTTGGCACGGCTGGGGTAGCGGCTGTTCGGCGGCAACGTGCCCTTGCTGATCCAGGCATCCAGCGCCACCAGCAAGGCCCGCACCGAGGGGCCCGCATTCAGGGGATTGGTTGGATAGGCGCAGGTCTTCGCCATCCCGGATTTGGCGTTGGCGAGCGAATAGTGCTGCAGGTTCGACAGCAAAAAGAGCCTGACGTTGCCGGGCATGGTGAGCGCCCTGCCTTGTGTGTCGGTCACGACAAGGGAGGCGCGCTGCTGATAGAATTCGAGCTCGCTGTCGGTCTTGATGATCTTCGGGCAATTGCCGGCTGCGAGGCAGCGCGCCAGGAAGCCGTCTCGCTTTCCCGTAAGCCTGTCGGTGATCACGGGATAGGTGAACGGAAAATCCGCGCCGGGATATAGCATGTCCGCATGTTCGTAGGGCGACCGTCCGGGCTGGCTGAAGCGATAATTGGTGAAGGTCTTCTTGCCGCCGGAGATATGCGGCATCAGTCCGTCGAAGACGACGCGGCCGGCCTCGTCGGCATTGAAGCCGAGATAGAGGTAATCGTGCAGGTAGCGGCCGCTCTGCGAAAGCCCGAATCCGATCGCGCGATCGATCTGGCCGGCAACGGGATTGGCGGTCCCGGCCGCATCCGCTTTGTCATGGCGAAGGAAGGCGACGATGTCACGGGTGGCGGCGAAGCCAAGGCCCATCACCTTGGGATCCCTGGCGGTGTAGATGAATTCATAGATCGCGCCGGCATCGAAACCATCAGGCCGCTTGATGGATATTCTGGTCGGGCTCTCGAACTTGACTTCAAGCCCTGCGGGCGTTGCACGCGGATCGGCCTCGCGCTGGCGCACGCTGATTTTGGCATGGGCGGGATCGAGATCGGCCGCCGGGTAGCTCAGCGTCGCGCTGGCCGGATTTTCGCTATTGTCGAAGATGAATTCTTCGCGCGCGAGCCCGGTTACGCCGGGCACGACAGGCGGCGTAAAGGTCATTCGCCCGCCGCCCGGCGCGACGTCGCCCTGCCAGCCGCTCCACACCAATGTGTAGCCGCGATTCATCAGGAAACCATTGCCGGCGTCGGTGGCTTTCGAAAGATCGTTGATCACGACCGGATTGTCGTTGAACAGCGTCAGCCCAAGCTTGCTGCCGCGATTGAGCACTTCGTAGAACAGCCGGCGGTTGCCCCTGGCTGCAATCGTCGGCCGCAATATCTCCACGTCGGTGACGGCTTCGACCAGGCCCTGCGCGTTGCGCGGCGCGCGGTCGAGGTCGACGATGATCGTATTATGCGGATTGTCGGGCGCCACCGCGATGGTCGCCCGCGCGACGATCCGGTCATAGGTGCCGGCCTCGCCGAACGTCCGGCCCTCGAAGGCCGGCGATTCGACGCGGACAATCTCGAATTTGACGACTTTCGCGGCGC
>JBAVEE010000530.1:0-1929 GCA_049587575.1 Bradyrhizobium sp. | reverse complement strand
GCATTGCTATGCGTTTGAATTCCTTCAGCTTGCCGAAGAAGTTCTCGATCAGGTGTCGCCATTTGTAAATGTCCGTGTCGATGTCGAGAGGGCTGGCGCGCCTGGGATGTTGCGAGATTATGATCTTCGCCTTGCGTTCGTTCACGTTTTCGATGATCCAGCACGATGCGGCGATCCGGATGATGACGGAGCGGCCGTCGTCGGCGGAGTCGCTGACCGCGCCCGGCGGAACTGCTTCGGCGCATGGACTAGAGGATTTGCTTGAGCCGATCGTGGCCGATAGGTAGCCGCGCCTTGCCTTTAAGCTGAATTGTTAGCCTTCGAACGTTCAGAAACTCTTGTCCAAATCATTGTAACAACAGCAATATTGGCAATCTGCGGCTGCCGCGCGCAGCATGTGCATTTGCAAAACCTAACAGACTTTAAGCATCGATAACACGCTCTATGGCCCGGGTCGGACGTATCCTCCTGGCATCGCACTGGCTGAATTCGCGGATTCAGCGGCTGTCGCAACGGTAGCGAACCCAGAAGGAATGAACGATGCTTACCATCACGCAAGCGGGCCGCCCCTGGATCGATCTCCAGGACAGCGCACAGGGGCACGAGGTTTCGTATGGGACGCAGGCGTTTCATCGTGAACGCAAATGGCGCCAGATCGAGCGTAGCGTTGGCGCCGCGACCGAGGACATCGCAATCTCGCGATGGACGGACGTGCAAAATACTTCCCGGCACGAGGAGGTGACAACGCCTCCCGAGCGATACTTCATCGGCATCGCGCTGAAGATCACGCGCCTGAAGTTGACCAGCGGACACGAAACCCTATTCGACGGCATCATGCCGGCGGGCTCGCTGTATGTCTCGGCGCCATCGAAGCAACTCAGTGCGCAGTTCCATGCACCGTGCGACTTCTTGCACTTCCATGTTTCGGCTGATTACTTTCCTTCGCAGCGATCAGCGACGCAGCCCTTCGCGGCGGAAGGTCTTAACAACCTTGTCCTGTTACGCGATCCGTTCGCCGAACAACTTGCAAAGGCGCTGACCGAGCACGGCAATACGCCCGACAAGAAGTTTGCACGTTGCGTCGGTCAGACGCTTGCGATGCACCTCGCCCGGCTTGAACTCCCGCGAACCAGGGTCAACGCCCTGCCGAAATGGCGTCTCCGGCGCGTCGAGGAATACGTCGAAGCGCATTTTGACAGTGGCATCGGTCTTTCAGACCTCGCCAAGGCCGCAGGCCTATCCCGCATGCACTTCGCGGCACAGTTCCGGGCTGCGACGGGATATCGTCCGCGCGAATATCTCCTGCGTCAGCGCATCGAACACGCGAAGTCGTTATTGTCGAATACCGAAATGCCGCTGGCCGAGGTCGCGCTGGCCGTCGGCTTCTGCACGCAGGCGCATTTTTCGACCGTCTTCAAGCGCATCACGAGCAAAACTCCGGCGAGCTGGCGCGGCGCCAGCAGGAACGAATTGCCCTCCATCAAAGTATGCCGCAAGGGCCAGCCTCGGGTAGGCAAGTTCTGGAGTTGTGCCGCGCCGACAAACTAGACCGACGCAATCATGCGAAATGAGAAACGAGGTGGGTTCGCGAAATACGTCGTCTGTTCGATCTGCCATGCTGCAAATGTAAGCGACTGAGACCACAAACTTCGGCTCGAGCCTTCCCCCCTGGGCAAACGAGCCTATCGGGGCCGTCCTTACCCCCCACGAAGGACGGCCCCACTTTCTTGCGGCCCTTACCGGACGCCATCGGCAGCATTTGATGGCGATGACGCTGAGGTCTGTGCGAACGGCAAGCAGCTGGTCGGCACCGGTACCGGCTCGGAACTGCGTCAGCCGCTCGGCTAAACGATCGTGGGCGGCCTGCTGCTTTCGCAAATCCTGACACTCTATACGAGGCCCGTGGTGACCGGCTCGGCGCGTGGTTTA
>JBAVEE010000529.1:0-1838 GCA_049587575.1 Bradyrhizobium sp. | reverse complement strand
GGCGAAATGACTCGGTTCGACGAATTTCATGGGTTCGGGCTAGTGGCAATGGTCGGCAGCATAGCGCCTCGCTGTGCATAAAACCGCGCTTCGCATCTGCGAACCACATTTTACCCATAATACCTCTTGACCCTTGGGTTAAGGACGGGACTCAGCGGTATCTCGTCGCTCGCGGGGGGGGGACGAAACGATGCGGGTGGCTCTTGAAGTCAACATTGCCCTATGGGGCATGATGCTTTGCGCAACAGCAGAAGCGGCTGAACAGCTTCTCAGCGTCTTCTAGTGGCTCTGCACAGTGATTATGACGGGTTGGGTCTGGCGGTCAGATTAGCTCGGGCAGGTGTTTCGCATCAACGAGGACCTCGATGCTGCGAGGGGTCCTTGGTTGCCGTCTGATGAGGCCGGTTCGTTCGAGCGTGAGCACCATCTGGTGAACCGAAGGTGGGCTGACGCGGAAATATTCCTGCATGTCGGTTTCGGCCGGGGGTCTGCGGTGCAGCCGCGTATAGAGGTGGATGTAGGCCAGATACTGCCCCTGCTTGGGCGTGAAGGTTTTTGTCGAAGGACTCACGCCGGCCATCCGATTCAGTTGTTGATGCGCGCTCGAACACGGAGGCGCGTCATGAATGTACGCTATCGGATCGAACTGAGCCAAATCGAGCGCGACCAATTGGCGGCGCTATTGAGCGGCGGTAAGCATGCGTCCCGCAAGCTCAAGCGAGCACAGATTTTGCTGGCCGCCGATGCCGGGGCCAGCGACGAGGAGATCGCAAGGAGCATCGGCGTGGGCGGCTCGACCGTGTACCGGACCAAGCGACGCTTCGTGGAAGGCAATCTGGAGCGGGCGCTGAGCGAAGAGTCGCGTCCCGGAGCGGAGCGCAAACTTACGGGCAAGGAAGAAGCGTTGCTGGTGGCGACGGCCTGCGCCAACCCGCCCGAGGGCCGCGCCCGCTGGACGCTTGAGCTGCTGGCAGGCGCGATGGTCAAGCTCACCGAACATAAGAGCCTGTCGCACGAGACGGTTCGGCGGCGCCTGGCCGAAAATGGCCTCAAGCCCCGGCGCAAGGACATGTGGTGTATTCCGAAGGTCGATGGCGAATACGTCGCCCGCATGGAGGACGTGCTCGACCTCTATGCCCAAGCGCCCGATCCCAAGCGGCCGGTGATGTGCTTCGACCAAAGCCCGGTGCAACTCATCGGCGAGGCGCGTCAACCAATCCCGGCCAGGCCGGGCCAGATCGAACGTTATGATTACGAGTATCGTCGCAATGGTACGGTCAATCTCTTCGTTCTCCTCGACGTGCATCGTCCCTGGCGCAAGGTCAAAGTCACCGAGCGGCGAGCGGCAGAAGACTACGCCCTATGCATGCGCGATCTCGTCGACATCCATTATCCCGATGCCGAGATCATCCGGATCGTCCAGGATAATTTATCGACCCACTCGGCCGGCGCCCTGTATCAGACGTTCCCGCCCGCCGAAGCCAGACGGATCTTGCGACGGCTCGAGTTCCACTACACCCCCAAGCACGCAAGCTGGCTCAACATGATCGAGATCGAGATCGGCGTCCTGCGCGGTCAGTGTCTGGATCGCAGGATCGATGATCCCAAGCGGCTGCGCCGCGAAATCGCCGCTTGGGAACGGAAGCGAAATGCCGCCCGCTGCCGCATCAAATGGATGTTCACAACAGACAAGGCCCGCACCAAAATGGGCCGCGCCTATCCTGCCACTTCCAAAGAGTCATAATCACTGTGCAGAGCCACTAGTTCATTTTTGATACAGGCTGGACCGCGCTTCCCGGGCATTGCGGATTATAGGTTCGAATTCAATCCAACGATCA
>JBAVEE010000528.1:0-3203 GCA_049587575.1 Bradyrhizobium sp. | reverse complement strand
AAGCGGACCTTTGAGAGGCCTCAGTTGTTGTTGTGGTTTGCGGCGAGCGCCAGGATCAGGGCGAATGAGCCCTAAAGGAAAAGGCATGAATTTCACGCGTGACGAACTCGTTGCCCGTTTGGTCAAGGCGGGCGAACTCGAGGTATTGGGTGGAGATCAGGCTGAGACCGACAGCTACTTTGACACGGAGCAGTTCCGCTTCCATGGGCCTGGCGGCTTCGAGACGGATTACGGCGGGCTCACCAACTACTTCAAGTCCGTACGCGCAGCGTTCGACGATCGCTCGATCCGTCGGGGCATCATGATCGTCGAAGGCAATTACGTAGCCTGCCAGACCTGGATCGAGGGACGGTTTGTCCGCGAGTTCACACAGTCACCCGCTGGCCCTCTACCTCCGAATGGCGAGCGCGTAGTTTGGGATCTGTCAAACATCTTCCGGTTCGACCACGAAGGTCTTCTGGTCGAGGAGTGGGTGCGGACTGATTACCGCAGCTTCCATCGCCAGCTTGGTGCGGAGGGGCGATAGGTGGCGGGTTGGAACGATGTTGGAAATACCAGCAGCTAGGCGCTGGTAAAAAAGAGAACCATTTCCGCGTTTGGCACAAGGCGGGCATGTCGCAAGTTTGACTTGAGTCCGTTGTGCGGACAACACCTGACATAAGATTACTTGGCGCAAGGCAGGGCAAGCGTAGTAAATCTTTCGCGGCTTAATATCGATCAAACCGACTGATGGAGAAAACGCATGACCCGTATATTGTTCGTCGGCCAAAAGCCGGAAACCGTAGACTTCTCCGATCCCGCCCTGCCACCAGGCTTCGATGCCGAGAAGATTAACGCCGGCATTGCCGTCGCCGTTGCGAAGATCGGAGAACGCGGATGGCAAGGCGACACCTGCATGATCACACCCGATGAAGCCGGGCGCGCAATGCTTGAAAAAACACTGAAGGGAGCAGCCTATGACTGCGTGGTGATCGGCGGCGGCCTGAGGATTCCGCCAAAAAGCCTGGCCCTATTCGAGATGGTGGTCAACGCCGTCCATAAGGCAGCACCGAGCGCGAAAATCGCATTCAACACGCGCCCAGAGGACACTGCCGAAGCTGCAGCCCGCCAACTCGATGCGGGCTAATGGCGAGCAATTGCGCGATCGGCTAGGCAGAAGATAAACACGCAATTCAGTGCTGAAGGACACCTTCGGGCAGTCCTTCTTCGTGCGGCATGTGTCTCCACCACGTCTGTTAATCGGCACGAACCGGACCAACCGGGTCGGTCTGGCGGCGTCCGTTGTTTGGGGTAGATCGGAAGTGACGGGCGGAGCATCAAACCGACGCGAATGACCCGTACCGGACATCTGAAGCAGAGGCGGTTAAGAATTGGTCCCGCATCGCGTCGTCCGATGAAGCATCCCCTGGTTAGCTTGATCTGGATCAAGACCGTGGCACGAAGGTGCCGGCTATTCTTACCTACGATCTCGCTAAGGGCACATCTTTGAAGACAGTTCGTCAGCTTCGCGCCGGAGATGATGTCGTCCAGCTCTTGGTCCGGCTCGGATTGCTCGCGCTGTTGATCTTCTGGACATTCGTCCTGATACAACCATTTGCAACGATTCTGGTTTGGGCCCTCGTGCTGGCGGTCGCGCTCAATCCCGTCTTTATCCTGCTTGCAAAAATCCTGGGCGACCGCCCCAAGCTCGCGGCAGCCACTATCACGATAGTCATTCTCATCATTATTGTTGGACCAGCAGCTTGGCTCGGCGTGGGCGCCGTGGAGGGGATCAAGGATTTCGCTGGACAATTGGGCGCCGGTGACTTGGCGGTGCCTTCGCCGCCGTTGGCGCTCAAGAGCTGGCCGGTGATCGGACCGCAGCTCTACGAGTTCTGGGATGAGGCCTCGACCAATCTCCGATCGGTCCTGCAGAAAGTTGCACCGCACTTGAAGTCCTTCGCTACGACCCTGCTGGGCCTCGCGGGCGACGCAGGCCTGGGGACTATCAAGTTCCTTGTCTCGGTGGTTGTGACAGGATTCATCTTTCCTTATGGGCCGCAACTGGTGCTGGCGGGAAGGCGATTCCTGTCGCGGATCGTTCCCGAGCAGAGCGAGCATTTCCTGGACTTGGCCGGTGCGACCATCCGCTCGGTATCCCAGGGTGTGATCGGCGTCGCAATCGTGCAGTCCCTGCTCGCCGGTGTTGGCTTTAAGCTCGCCGGCGTCACCATCGCAGGGCTTCTGGCATTTTTGGTTCTACTGCTGTCCATCGTCCAGATCGGGGCAACCATCATCATTCTGCCCGTAATCATCTGGATATGGACCGACAAAGACGTCACCACGGCGCTGCTGCTGACGCTGTTCCTCGGAGTCGTGAGCCTCATTGACAACATCTTGAAGCCGCTTGTGATGGGGCGCGGCTTGACTACGCCGATGCTGGTCATCTTCGTTGGCGTGATCGGCGGTACGCTCGCGCACGGAATTGTCGGCCTCTTTATCGGACCGATCATTTTATCGGTGGCGTGGGAACTTACGGTGGCTTGGATTGACGCCGATCACACCGGCTTGCAAGGGGCCGTGGAGCGTTGACTTGAACTCCGCTTGGCGGGCCTTCCCGTGTAACGGTGCAGCCTTGGCAGATATTGGCACCTTTGAGACATCCCTGCGAGCACTGAGAATGTCTGCTTGCTGGGGTATCTCGGAAGTCCCGTTTCACGGTCGTCAGGAGCGTTTTTGACCCCGAACGGACATGGAAACACGACGTGGCGACCGCGCGGTAGTCCTGGCCGATTGACGGAAAATTAACCGTGACGAATACCTGATGAGGCACGGCGTGCCGCACTGACTCGCCGCCACGATCCGCGTGCCGCGGAAATTGTGTCCGGGTGCTTCCCGGCGCATTGTGATACGGGCTTGAGGTGTGGCCATGTCTTCCAACCTGCCCGGCCTCAGGCCGGCATCGGCGAGGGTGTCATCGTGCAAGATTTGCCAGAGTCGCTCGGAGCTCTATGGCGTCGTTGATTTTCATCGCCCCTGTGAAACAGAGGGCGTTGTGCGTCCGCCGCTGTCGGGTGTGCCCGTCTATTATCGTCGTTGCACGGCTTGTGGTTTTCTTTTTACCGATGCGTTCGATGACTGGAGCGAGGATCAGTTCAAAACGCACATCTACAATGACGACTACATCGCCTTCGATCCAGAGTATCTGACCGTACGGCCGAGCG
>JBAVEE010000527.1:0-4205 GCA_049587575.1 Bradyrhizobium sp. | reverse complement strand
GCGACATCGCGAAGGGCGGCCGCGTTGCAGACGGCCCCAGGTTCCCGCGGAATCCGGGTGGATCGCAACAATTTCCAAGCCTAGATTTCGACCATGCATCACGCTCGCAACGATGGGCGACCAGATTTGGAGCCAGCCATGACCGGCTATTGTTTTTCAATCTTCGAAACCGCGATCGGCCCTTGCGGCATCGTGTGGGGCGCGCGCGGCATCTGCGGGGTGCAACTGCCGATGGGCAGCAAGGACAAGACCCGTTCCCGGATCGTCCAGCGCTATGGCGATCTCGCGGAGGCTCCGCCGCCTGCCGAGGTGCAACATGCGATCGAGGGGATCGTCGAATTGCTTGAGGGCAGGCCGAACGATCTCAGGGACGTCGTGCTCGATCTCGACGGCGTTCCGGAATTCCACCGCGGCGTCTATGACATCGCGCGCAAAATCCCGCCGGGCAAGACGATGACCTATGGCGACATCGCCAGGCGGCTCGGCGGCGTCGAACTGTCGCGCGATGTCGGTCAGGCGCTGGGGCGCAATCCCTGTCCGATCGTGGTGCCGTGCCACCGCGAGCTCGCCGCCGGCGGCAAGCCCGGCGGATTTTCCGCCAATGGCGGCGTCGTCACCAAGCTGAAGATGCTCGCCATCGAAGGCGCGGCGGTCAACCACACGCCGAGCCTGTTTGACTGAGCTGCGTGCCTAGCCCGGCAGCGCCTCGCAGGAAAATCCGTCGCCCAGGCGCCGGATCTTTGCCGCCGATGGCGAGGGAAAATGCGCTGTGCAGCACAGCGTGTCGGTGTCGCAATAGCGTTCCAGGAAATTGCGCCGCGTCGCGGCGGCCTGCGCCTGATCGACGTCGAATTTGGCCGACAGGTCGGGATGGCGCGCCTGCAGCGGCGAATGCATCAAATCGCCGCTGAAGACCGCGTCGTCCCTGCCGCGGCCGAAGGCGAACGCGACGTGCCCGGGCGTATGGCCCGGCGTCGGCAGGATGCGCACGTGATCGCCGATCTCGTAGTCGTTGCGCACGATCTCGGCCCGCCTGGCTTCGACCACGGGCAATACGCTGTCGCCGAACGGCGGCACAGGGGTCTTCGCGTTCTGCTCGGTCCAGTAATCGAATTCGGCCTTGCCGAATACGTAGCGCGCGTTGGGAAAGGTCGGCACCCAGCGGCCGCCCTCCAGCCGCGTGTTCCAGCCGACGTGGTCGACGTGCAGATGCGTGCACATCACGAAATCGATATCCTCGACCGAAAAACCCGCAGCCGCCAGCCCGCGCATATAGGTGTCGTCGGTCTTCATGTTCCATTTCGGGCGCAGCGGCCGCGGCTTGTCGTTGCCGATGCAGCTGTCGACCAGGATGGTGTGATGCGGCGTCTTCACGATATAGGACTGGAAGCACAGGATCAGAACGTCATCGACGTCGAGTGCGCCTGCCTCCCGCATCCACGGCCTGTTCTGCGCCAGCAGGTCCGGCGTCAGCGCAGGCAATAAATCCAGCGCCGGCAGGAACGTGGTTTCCTGCTCGACGATGCGATGGATGGCGAGGTCGCCGACGGCGAGCTTGAGACTCATGACGACTCCCTGCCTTAAGCCGGCGGCGGCACCGAGATCCTGACCGAGGGCCGGCTCAGCATTCTTTCGTGGAAGGCATCGAGCTTCGGATAGGCCTTGCGCCAGCCGCAATCGGCAAAGCGGAAATCGGCGTAGCCGAGGACGCAAGCCAGCGCGATCTGCGCGATATCGAGCGGGCGCGACAGCATGTCGGGCTGGTTCTCGAAACGCGCCATGCCGTTCCACGCGCGATTCCAGTGATCGTCGGCCCACGCCTGCCAGCGCAGCGGCTCCGGCCGCACCATCTTCTCGTAGCGGCAGAGCAGCATCGAATCGAGCATGCCCTGCAGCAGCGAATGGTCGCTCTTGACCTTCCATCGGGTCGCGCCGGAGGCCGGAATGAGCTTTCCGCCGCCGGCAAGCTCGTCGAGATATTCGACGATCACATAGGAATCGAGGATGACGTCGCCATTGTCCAGGATCAGCACCGGCAGTTTTTTCACCGGCGTGATGCGGGAATATTCATCGTTGGGCTGGCCCGGCGCCACCGTCGTCGGCACGAACTGGATTTTATCGACCAGGCCGAGTTCGATCGCGGCAATGCGGACCTTGCGGGCAAAAGGCGAGGCCGGAGAGAATGTGAGTTTCATGGGAGTTTCCTAAGCGGTACTAAAACGGAACTTCGTCATTGCGAGGAGCGAAGCGACGAAGCAATCCAGTTTTCCTCGGTACCCCTTGGATTGCTTCGCTCCGCTCGCAATGACGCCTCTATGTGCCCGCGAGGTCACGCCGCGATGATTTGCTGCCGCTGTTCGCCAAGCCCCTCGATGCCGAGCGTGACCACGTCGCCGACGTTGAGGAATTGGGGCGGCTTCTTGCCGGCGCCGACACCAGGCGGCGTGCCCGTGGCGATGATGTCGCCCGGCATCAGCGTCATGAGTTCGGAGACGTAGGAAACGATTTTCTTGACGCCGAAAATCATGGTCGCGGTCGATCCGGTCTGGCAGCGCTTGCCGTTGACCTCGAGCCACATCGGCAGCTTCTGCACGTCCGAAATCTCGTCCTTGGTCACGAGCCAGGGGCCGAGCGGACCAAACGTGTCATGCGACTTGCCCTTGGTCCACTGACCGAGCCGTTCAAGCTGGAAGAAGCGTTCGGAGACGTCGTTGCAGACGCTGTAGCCGGCAACGTAATTGAGGGCATCGGCCTCGGTGACGTATTTGGCGCGGGTGCCGATGATGATGGCGAGTTCGACTTCCCAGTCGAGCTTGGTCGAGCCGCGCGGCTTCTCGACCGCATCGTTGGGTCCGCACAGGCTGTTGTTGGCCTTCATGAAGACGATGGGCTCGGTCGGAAGCTGCATTCCGACTTCCGCGGCGTGGTCGGAATAATTCAGGCCGATCGCGATGAATTTGGGCAGGCCGCCGACCGGCGCCCCGATCCGCGGGTTGCCGCCGACGGCGGGAAGCCTGGCGGGGTCGAGGCCGGCGATCTTCGCCAGCGAGGCCGGCGAAAAAGCGTCTCCGGCGAAGTCCTGGAGGTGCGCCGACAGATCGCGCAGCTGACCCGATTTGTCGACCAGGCCGGGCTTCTCCTTGCCGAATTCACCATAACGAACAAGCTTCATTTCCGATCACTCCCTGGGGTGGTTCTGTTGCTTGGATGCTTCATGGAACAGCGCGCGGTGAAATTCAACTGCTGACTGGGCGGCGCATTGCAGCCCCCCATGAGCGGCTGCCTCGGGATCACGTCCTAAACGACGAATTTGAAGGCAGCGCCGTCGCGCCGGATGTGGCCGGCATCGAAATGTCCGCCGATCACCAGGACCGGTTTATCGGCAAAGCGCGCAAACAGCTCGCGCCGGGTCACGATCGACTGCACCGGATCGGAATCGGCGGTCGAGGACCAGTCGAGATGCGCCATCTGGCAGGGATGATGGGCGACGTCGCCGGTGAGCAGGGCCTCTTCGCCCCCGGATTTGATGTGCAGGCTGATATGCCCCGGACTGTGGCCGGGGGTCGGGATCAGGGTGATTTCGTCGCAAAGCCTGCTGTCGCCGGCGACGAGATCGGCCTTGCCGGCATCCATGATCGGCTTCACGGAGTCGTGAAAAACGGCCGCTTTGTCGGGCTCCGCGCTGTGGTCGCGCCAGTACTCGTATTCGGTCCGGCCGAACACGTAGCGTGCGTTGGCGAAACTCGGCACCCATTGGTTTGCTTCGAGCCGCGTGTTCCAGCCGACATGGTCGACGTGCAGATGCGTGCAGAGCACGGTGTCGATGCTGTCGGGCGGAAAGCCTGCCGCGGTCATGGTTTCGAGGAAGGGCGTTTTCCGGTTGTTCCAGGCCGGCACCTTGCGGCCTTGCTTGTCGTTGCCGAGCCCGGTGTCGACGACGATGCGGCGCGAGGGGGTCTCGACCACCAGCGCGTGGATCGACATCTTCAGCCGGCCTTCCTCGGTCGCGAAGTCGGGAACGAGCCACGGCAGTTTCCGGATTTCCTCATTGCCGGCCAAAGGCAGGATGAATCGCGTGCTGCCGGTCGTCTCCAGCTCGACGATTTTCGTGATTTTGACCCTGCCCACGTTCCAGTGCATGCGGCGTTTTCCACTGATCGCGAAGCCGGCGCCGAATTGACCGTCGTCGCCGGTGTCGTTCGCCT
>JBAVEE010000526.1:0-3965 GCA_049587575.1 Bradyrhizobium sp. | reverse complement strand
GGTGGAAGTTAGGGTCGATCCGAAGTCCTTCTCAGAACTCACATGTCTGCCAGCATCTTGCGCAGCTGCTTGGTTGCGGGCGTGACGATGGCGACGAAATAGGCTTCGCGAAGCCTCCTCTGGGCGCGATGGCTCATCAGGTAACCGCGCGCGCCGCAGTGAAGCATCGCCGAATGGGCAGCCGCGACGCAGGCATCGCCGGCCTGCAGGCGCAGGTCGACGACGTGGCGCCAATAATCGTCGTCTTCATTGAACGGATCGCGCGCCAATTCCATCGTCCGGGATTCGAGGTCCGAAAGCAGATCCAGGAAATCGACCGGTTGTTGCGGCAGGTAGCGATTGACGTGGCCGAGCGGCGCATCGACTTCGTTCATGATGTTGATGCAGTCCTTAATAAGGCCGGTGGCCATGCCAGCCTGCAGCAGGATGAAACCTGCGCGGATCTTCTTGATGAAGGGGCCTGCCGGGTCGGCGAGGATGAGATCGTCGGGCACAAAGACGTCGCGGAACTGCACGCCGTAGGTGCCGGTACCGTCCATCGCGAGGAACGGCTTGCAGGGTTGCAGCGTGACCCCGGGGTCGGAACAATCGGCAAGAAACATCACGATCCCGCCGGGCTCGTCCTCGCGCTCGAAAATGGAGCCGAAGAAATGGTTGGGCCCCAGGTTGGACACCCAGGGCAGCGCGCCCTTGACGATGTAGCCGCCATCGACCTTGTGGCCCTTCAGCTTCAGCCTCTCGATTCCGAAGAAGCTCTTCATCGGGTTGGACAAACCGGTGCCGCCGAGGATTTTCCCGGTCGCGAATTGGTCGCCGAATTTGGCCGTGAGCTCTGAATTGCCCGAATTCGCCGCGTACCACACCAGCGTGCTCTGGCACCACGCCATGAAGGCGGTCGCGCCACAGACTTCGCCGAGCGCGGCGATCGACCGAATGGCGCAGCCCAGATCGGCCACGCCATTCTTCGGCTGGTGGCTCGCCCATGCGCCGACATCGCCAAGGCGCCGCAGCAATTCGTCCGGATAGACGGTGCCGGCGTCGATCGCGGCCGCCATGGGTGCAAGGTTCTTGCGGGCGATGGTCGCGACCTGATCGGCAATCGACGCCGAAGGCAGATCGTCTTCAATCGCGCGCCTTGATACCGCCAATGAACCCATCAGACCCTCCGCGAAACGCCTGGTTTTGCAACGCCCGGCTTTTCCTGCCCTTTAAGCGCTGACCTCAAGATTGACGGGGCGCGTGAAGGTATTGGCGACCGGCGACCACTTCTTGACGTGGGCCACCAGTGCGTCGATCTCGCTTTGCGGAACTCCCTCGCATTCCATATCGACCTTGACCCTCACATCGGTGAAGCCGACCGGTTTCTCGCTGACGTCGCCGGTGCCCCAGACCGCGGTGATGTTGAGGTCGCCCTCAAGCTGGAGCTCGAGCTTGTTGACGATCCAGCCGCGATGCACCGCGTTGGCGTGCAGACCCACCGCCAGGCACGAGCCCAGCGCGGCGAGCGAAGCCTCGGAAGGATTGGGCGCGGTGTCGTCGCCCAGAAGACCCGGAGGCTCGTCGACGATGTACGGCGCGAGGTTGCGGATGTAGTTGGCGTGGCGGAACTTGCCTTCGGCTACCGTCTTGCATTTCAAGGTCTTGATGACCTTCGGATTGGCCTTGCCGTTGGCGATGAGCTGCTCCAGCCCTTCTTTATCGACCGGGGCAAGGCAACCTGTAAGCACTGTTTTTTGAGCAACCGCGGTCATTGATTTTCTCCCTGGGGGCAGGATACCGAACGGTCTGTATCCTGCACGAAGCGTGCCAGACACCGAACGGGAGAAAACGCAAAGCCGCAAAGCCGCTTAGCCCGCACTGCCTTCGATTCGATCAGCGGCGCGCTGCTTAATCGTGATGCAAATGCCGGCCACCGCGGTTATTTTGCACGCAGAAAGATGCGGCTTGATGATCGCGGTGCAGTTGGATTAACTGGGGCCATGGGCAAAGCATCTTCGAAAAAACGTTCCGCCGCGGAGAGTCTCGCCGGCGGCGATGATGAGTCCGCGCGCGGACGCCTGCTGAGTGCCGCAACAAGACTGTTCTGCAAGAACGGCATCAACGCGACCGGCATCGACGCCATCATCAACGAAGCCGGCACGGCGAAGACGACGCTCTACAAGCTGTTCGGATCGAAAAACAATCTGGTGCATGTTGTTCTCGAGACCGAAGGCAGGCAGTGGCGCGAATGGTTCATCGCGGCTCTCGAATCCGGCGGCGGCAACGCGCAGGCAAAATTGACGCGAATTTTTCCGGCACTGAAGGATTGGTTCCGCCAGGAACGCTTCTACGGCTGCCCCTTCATCAACGCCGTCGGCGAGCATGACAAGGATCAGAAGCAGCTTCGCGCCATCGCGATGCGGCACAAGAAGGTCGTGCTCGCCTATATCGAGAAGCTCGCCGGCGAAATGGGCGCGGCGGAGCCTGAAGTGCTGGCCCATCAACTCGCATTGCTGATGGACGGCGCCATCGTCGCCGCCATGGTGTCGCGCGATCCCGGCGTCGCCGACACCGCGGGTTTGGCGGCGTGCTCCTTGTTCGTGCCTTCGAAGCTGAAGAAGCCAAAGCGCGCCGGCAGCGCGCCGGAACAGCTGATGGCTGTCTGATCGGGCTGCTGGATCAGCCGCGTTCCGCGAGAGCGGCGGCGAGCCGATCGAGTTCGCCCGCCAGATCGCCCTCGACATCGGCGACGCTCATCGCGACGACCCGGTAGCCGCGCGCCTCCAGCCAGGCCTGCCGCGCGGCGCGATCCCCGACAATGACGTCGGTCTCGTCCGGATTGATCAGTTCGATCGCGATCCTGTGCACGAAGGAGACAAAATCCGGAATGTGCCGGCCGACCGGCGTCTGCCGTTTGAACTGCCCGGCGAAGCGGCGGTCGCTGGTCAACGCCTGCCAAAGGATGCGCTCGGCGTCGGTCGGGTTACGCCGCAACAGCCGGGCCAGCCCGCGCACCGTGCCGCTTTCCGACGGCAAGGCGCCCTGCCCGTGCTCGGCCAGCAGCGCCCGTAGCCGTGTGGCCTGATCGCCATCCAGCACGCCGCCCTTGGCCGGCCCCTTGTGCCCCTCGGCGATCGCCATCACCACGCCGTGCAGCGTGTGCATGTCCTGCTTGGTCGGGTCCATCCGGGTGAAGATATTGCGCAGATTGACCAGCATGGTCTCGCGCTTCTCCGCCGGGCGCAGGAATTCGACCTTGTCGAGTTCGCGCACGAGGTTGTCGAAGAACGCCTGCATCTGGTGCTGCGAGGCGGGCTCGGAGCGTTCGGGCATCGCAAACGGCAACGCGCCCGCGGTCGAGAGCTTGAACCACTCATAGCCGATCAGGAGCACCGCCTGCGCCAGATTGAGCGAAGCAAAGCCGGGATTGACCGGAAAGGTGATGATGCGGTTGGCGAGCGCAACCTCCTCGTTCTGCAGGCCGTAACGTTCCCGCCCGAACAGGATACCGACGGTACCGCCGGCGGCGGTCTGGGCCGCCATCTCCCTGGCGGCGGCCTCCGGCGCCACCACCGGCTTGGCCTGGTCATGGGCGCGGGCGGTGGTAGCGAACAACAGCGTACAGTCGGCGACCGCCTGCTCGACCGTGTCGAACAGCTCCACATGATCCAGGATATGGTCGGCGCCCGAAGCGGCACGCTGCGCACTGATATTCGGCCAGCCGTCGCGCGGGTTGACGATACGCAAGCGCGTCAGGGCGAAATTCCCCATCGCGCGCGCGGCCATGCCGATGTTCTCGCCGAGCTGAGGCTCGACCAGAATGACAACGGGGCCGGCCAGCTCAAGGCCTGATTTGGTCTTGTCGGTGCCTGAACCGGACATTTCACTTCACTTTCTGATTCAAGGTCTGAAGGCTTTGAATCAGGTTCCGAAGAATCTGATTCAACACCTCAGCGGCGAGCTCCCTTCGTTTGCCCGTCAGGCAG
>JBAVEE010000525.1:0-3076 GCA_049587575.1 Bradyrhizobium sp. | reverse complement strand
GCAACAATTCGGCCACATGACCGTGTTTGTGGGTGTTGCGCAGACCGTAACGCTCGACCGCCATCCCGACCGCGCCCACAAGCAGCGGCGCGAGCACCAGGGCCGGCCAGAATCCGATCCATCGTGTGAGCTGGTAGCCGAAAAAAGCTCCCAGCATGTAAAAACTGGCATGCGCGAAGTTGAGCACCCCCATCATGCTGAAGATGACGGTCAAACCGCTCGACAGCAAGAACAGCAGCATGCCGAACAAGACGCCATTCAGGGTTGAAATCACGATCAATTCAAGCACGATGCACCCGCTGGTTTCTCCGAGCAGACTAGTTGCGAGCAACGATTCGAAGAAGGAACCCAATCGATCCCGATATGGAGGCGGCGGCTCGCGGCGATCGCCCCCGCTTTTGGAAACGGGGGCGGACGCGGTTGCTGGTTACGGCCGCTTCATCTGGCACGTTGTCGGCAGCATGGTCTGCGGCGTGTCGATCTTCGACACCAGGTGCCAGCCCCAACCGGTCTTTTCTTCATCGAACGGCTCTTTGGCAGTAAGATTGCCAAACGACGAAATGTAAATCGGCTGGAAGAACTGATGATCTTCCTTGCGCATGAAACCTTCGCCACCGTCGAGTACGTCGAACTTCATGCCTTCAAGCGCCGATGCGACCTTCACCGGGTCAAGCGACTTAGCCTTTTCGGCTGCAAGCTTGAACATCCGCATTTCGTTGACCGCTCGCGGATACCAAAGCGACATGCCGACCTTCGCCCGGAACGCCTTCTCGAAGTCCATCGCCGGCTTATAGCCCGCATTGGGAATGCCTTCGGTGACCTGGAACACTTGATGATCCAGGTTGGCCTGCTTGATCGCGGTGGGGCCGCCGGCGCCACCGGCGTAATAGGTATACCAGTTGACCTTGAGCCCGGCGTCCGCGGCCGCCTTGAGCAGAAGCGCGATATCCTGGCCCCAGTTTCCGGTCACCACGGTATCGGCACCGGAGGCCTTGATCTTGGCAATGTAAGGCGAGAAGTCCGTAACCTTGAGAAGCGGGTGCAGTTCGTCGCCAACGATCTGGATGTCAGGCCGCTTCGCCGCGAGCATCTTGCGTGCCTCGGCGCGAACCGACTGACCGAACGAATAGTCCTGATTGATCAAGTACACCTTCTTGATCGACGGAATGCCTTTCATGTAGTTGGTGAGCGCTTCCATCTTGACGTCCGAGTTGGCGTCCCAGCGGAAGTGCCAGAAGCTGCACTTCTCGTTGGTCAAACTAGGATCGACCGCGGCATAGTTGAAGTAGAGCAGTTCCTTGCCGGGGTTGCGCGTATTGTTTTTGGCAACAAAATCAGTCAGCGCCGCCGCGACTGACGAACCGTTGCCTTGGGTAATATAGCGAATACCGGCATCGATCGCCTTCTGTGCCTGGATCAGGCTTTCCTGCGGATTGACCTTGTTATCGAACGGGACGATTTCGACTTTGTGACCGAGAATACCGCCCTTGGCGTTGAGCTCATCTGCGAGGTACTGAAAGGTCTTCAGCCCGCCTTCACCGATGCTGGCGCCACCCCCCGATAGTGGGTCGATATATCCGATCTTGACGGTGTCCTCAGCCGCTGCCGACATGGCGGTCACGCCGAACACGGACAGCGCGACCACTGTCATGGCAAGTGTCTTCCTCATGGGTCTCCTCCTCGTTGGACCTGACCGTCCCCTTGAAACGGGAAACCATTTCCCGAATGGCGACGATGGCCGCTTGCGCCTAGATGATTCACTGGCGTTTTTTGTTGGAAAAACTTTGACGGCAGATTGTGAGATGCTTCCCCTTTGAATGATCGCGCGTCGATGTCGATTTGCAATCGACTGATTGAAAGCCCCATCGATTTGGTAAGCTACTTTGGCACGTCCGCGCTTATCTCCAGACACACGCTCCGTCCAGGTCTTCACCGGCATCGAGAGCCCGGCCGGCCATACCAGCCTGCAGCACCATTCCAATTTTCGACCGTAGCTGTGAAGGCTACGACGCGATCCGGGAGCTCCGTTCGCGCTTAAACGGATTATTCGCTCACTAGTGAGTGAATAACATATTCACAAGATATCCTCTCCGGCAAGACCTTTTCCCCCATTTCGCCGTTCGGCTTTTCGACGTTCGCAGATGGCCAGAAATCCTGCTGCCATAAAAGTCGCCATGCGCTTCTTAACGGCGGCGTAGTCACTGGACCTGCACAAGCCAGCCGAAAGCTTATCGATCCGCCCGGTTTGCGCGAGCGTGAGCATCAACGCGCCAGTTACAAAGTGGTATCCCCAAAAGATGTCCTCTTCCGCGCAATCCGGAAGAGCCTTCTTGAGGAGAGCTATCAGGCGCAGAACCACAGGATCGAAATGCTGGTCCATCATTTCGGCGCCCCATTCGGGTGTGTTCGCCACCTGCGCACCCAACGCACCATAGTTCCTCCAACCTTCGCCTCCCTCGATGTAAAGATCGAGGTCACTGTCCAGGAACACGCGGAGGGCACCTTCGACCGTGGGATTGCCCCCGGTCGCCAAATCATACTCATCGAGCAACCTCATGCGTCGCTCGCTTGTTATCACTGCGCGTCGTGCGAAGACGGCGTCGAACAACTTCTTCTTGTCTTCGAAATAATAGTTAATCAACGTGTGATGGACGCCGATGCGTTTTGCGACGTCCTTTAACGTAACCCCGTAAAATCCGTTTCTGGAAAAGAGAAATTCAGCGGTATCGAGTATCTGCTCGATCATATCGGCTCGCCGCTCGGCTTTGGCCAAGCTGTGACGCCGGATCGATTTTTGTTCGGACAAGCTGAGATCCTTCCGTGCTTTTCGCATGCTGAGCCGGGCCATTACGAGATTCTGGATCAAAGGCGACCTTGATACGATCACAGCCGCACTGGTCGATCTAGGGTCAGACCCGATTAATCTAACAGGCTATGATGGCGGCGAGCAGGACGGCAGCCAGGAAATTCCCGGCGAGTTCGTAACATGCCTGAATCCTCGATCCGGCAGAAGCAACGCTCGATCGCATTGCGCCCTTTAAAGCCGCGGCCTCCTCGACCGGCGTGAGTACCGTAC
>JBAVEE010000524.1:0-3077 GCA_049587575.1 Bradyrhizobium sp. | reverse complement strand
GCCCTGTTTCGGATGCGGAAACCGCGCGCGGACGCAGCCGCCAAAACCCTGCCGCCCGGCGATGCGCTCGATCGAAGCGCCCATGATCGCCATGTCGCGCGCGGCGAGGTCGAGCATGCGGTTCACCGCCTCTGCATCCCAGGTCGGGCTTTCGCATTCCACCCAGCCGCGCAAGCCGGCCAGCATGATCTCGGAATCAAAGGGAAGGTTGGCGGGGTTCATCGGGATGCTCTCAAATTTGAATGGATGTCATCAGCGAGGCGCTAGCGCGCCGAGGGCTTACGAGAATGATCGGCGACGAATTTGTAAAGTGAAACATCGGCGAAGGGGTGGCCCGCCGTTGCTCCTGCACAACCCGATTGACGCGCAAGGCGCCGGGTGCAAGTCTCGAATATTCAGGAGTTACAGCGTGTTAGTGCGCCTAAATAACAGACCGCGTGCATAACGAATGACCTGCCTTTGACCGGTTTCACGTCAGGAGACAAATGAATGTTCCAGATCTTGCGTTGGAAACGTCCCGCGATGGCGTCGCGCATCGTTTTGTCGTCACTTGCGCTTTCGGCGGCGCTCGCGGCGACCCCGCCGGCCGACGCCAAGACGATCACCGCGGTGATGCATTCCGACCTGCGCGTGATCGATCCCGGTTTCACCACCGCCTACATCACCCGCGATCACGGCTACATGGTCTATGACACGCTGCTGGCGGAAGACGCCAACTTCAGGATCCAGCCGCAGATGGCCGACTGGAAGGTCTCCGACGACAAGCTCACCTACACCTTTACGCTGCGCGACGGCCTGAAGTGGCATGACGGCGCGCCGGTCACGGCGGAAGATTGCGTCGCCTCGCTGAAGCGCTGGGGCCGCAACGACGGCATGGGTCAGAAGCTGATGGATTTCACCGCCAGCATCGAGGCCACCGACGCCAGGACGATCACGCTGAAACTGAAGGAGCCCTACGGCCTGGTGCTGGAATCGATCGGCAAGCCGTCGTCGCTGGTGCCGTTCATGATGCCGAAGCGTCTGGCGGAAACCCCGCCCGGCCAGCAGATCAAGGAGCAGATCGGATCCGGTCCGTTCAAATTCGTGGCGGCCGAATTCCAGCCCGGCGTGAAGGCGGTCTATGTCAAGAACACCGACTATGTGCCGCGCAAGGAGCCGCCGAGCTGGACCTCCGGCGGCAAGGTGGTGAAGGTCGATCGCGTGGAATGGATCACGATGCCGGACGCACAGACCGCGGTGAACGCGCTGCAGTCGGGCGACATCGATTTCATGGAAAATCCGGCGTGGGATATTCTTCCGGTGCTCGCCGCCGACAAGGAGCTGAAGGTCGAAACCCTGAACAAGCTCGGCTACCAGACGCTCGGCCGGATGAACTTTCTTTATCCGCCGTTCGACAACGTCAAGGTGCGCCGTGCCGCCTTCATGGCGATGAGCCAGAAGGACGTGCTGGATGCGCTGGTCGGCAATCCCGAATACTACAAGATATGCGGCGCGGTCTTCGTCTGCGGCACGCCGCTGGCGTCGGACGTCGGTTCGGAAACGCTGGTGAAGGGCAACGGCATGGCGGAAGCCAAAAAGCTGCTCGCCGAATCCGGCTATGACGGCACGCCGGTGGTGCTGATGGCGCCCGGCGATGTCGTGACGCTGAAGGCGCAGCCGATCGTCGCGGCGCAATTGCTGCGCGAGGCCGGCTTCAAGGTCGACGTGCAGGCCACCGACTGGCAGACGGTCGTCACCCGCCGCGCCAGCCAGAAGCCGCCGAAGGAGGGCGGCTGGAACATGTTCTTCACCAACTGGGTCGGCGCCGACGTCGTCAATCCCGTCGTTAATGTGTCGGTCGGCGGCAGGGGAAAGAATGGCGGCTGGTTCGGCTGGCCGGAGGACGCCAAGATCGAGGCGATGCGCGATGCCTTTGCGCGCTCGTCCTCGCCCGAGGAGCAGAAGAAGATCGCGGCCGACATCCAGAAGGAAAACTACGACCAGGTGATCTACATCCCGCTCGGCCAGTTCCTGATCCCCAGCGCGTGGCGCAAATCGCTCACCGGCGTGCTCGACGGTCCGGCCACCCCGATCTTCTGGAATATCGACAAATCGGAGTAGGGGCGGGCGGCGCGATATCGCGCTGCAACTTATGCTCTCGCTCGAAGCGTGAGAGCGCACCGCTACGGCGGTGCCTCGACGAACGATCGGCTGGCCGCAAAATCGCCTTCAAATTTGCTGACTGATGCGGGCCAATTCAGCTATCCTTCGAGCCGGCCCCCGCTGGCAGGGCCGAGTCCGGTTCCCTCCAGGAAGGTTGCCAACATGCTTCGCGCAAGCCGGTTTGCTGCTGCGGCGGCCCTGTTCCTTTTCGCGACAGCGGACTCGCCCGCCGAAGCCGCGTCAGGCGTGTGCGCCGACGCGGCCGGGTTTTCGGTCCTGCCCTCGCCGTTCGCGCCGTGGAAGGGCGCGCCGCTGCGGGTCATGGTCGTCGCCGAGAAGCCGATCGAGGGCGCGCTCTCGCTGATCGCGCCCGACGGCAGCGTTGCTGCCAAATCGCTGGACCGGCACGGCGGCGGGCCGTATTCCTGGTTTGCCGAGGTCGCCGCGCCGGCCGCAGGCACGTGGCACGCGACGCTGGCGCTCGACCAGCCCACCGCGGTTTGCAGTTCGATCAGCCGCGACATCACCGTGAGCGCCGGCAAGCCGGCGCCGCCGCCGAAACCGTCGGGGGCCTTCTGGCAAGTGCGCAACGGCTGGAACAGTACGACGGAGTCGCTGTATTCGGCCTGGATCGAGAAACTGTTCGACGCGCCGGCCGACCAGAGTCTGTCGTGGAAGGCGTGGCATGAGGTACTGCGCGACCGGTCGCGCAATTTGCTGTTCAACTATCTGGGCCGGGGTGAAGACGATGCCAAGACGGGCCTTCGTCCCGACTGCGCCGATTTCGTCTACTTTCTGCGGGCCTATTTCGCCTACAAGATGGGGCTGCCGTTCGGCTATTCGAATTGCTCGCGCGGCACCGGCGGCAAGCCGCCCAAATGCTACCAGTGGTTCGACATGGAGCATCCCGAGGTCACGCGTCCGCCGCCGCCGCC
>JBAVEE010000523.1:0-2215 GCA_049587575.1 Bradyrhizobium sp. | reverse complement strand
CCACTTTCGGCGAGGGGACGGATATGTACTGGGGCCACGGGGGCAACAGCCCCAGCGGCTATCACGTCAGCGATAACGAGACGCTTGGCATCGAACTCGCTCTCAAAGAACACGTTCGCGGAACTGGCCCCGATCTGGTCCACACCGCCGGACACGATGGGGTAGCAAACGTCATTGCGCCCGCCGGTACGGATGCAGCTGGAACACACGCGCTGTTCAACTTCGACTACGTGGTTGATACGGGCCTCAATGGAAGCACGAAAACCCTGAGTGATTTTCATTTCAAGCTTCAGATCACCGAAACGGCCACAAACGGCGCCACCAATACTGAGGTTTTCGATCTGAATCCATCAACTCACGTATGGACAAATGAAGCTAACCCCGCTTCTCATTTCGGTGGGGATGATTTTGCACATGCCGCAACTCCGCAGGTGCAATCCCAAATCGCAGAGAACAGCGAAAATCTGGCGTTCCTGGGTGGGGTCTTCGGTAGTCTCGCCAGCGCCACGGCAGCCGGGACAACTTACGACGTCCAGCTTGAAGCGTTTCACGGCGCGCACCTCGTCGGGCTCGTTCACGATCACATCCTGCTGGCATAACAACACTCAACCAAGACCGTTCGACCAGAGGCCGCCTTGATTGGCGGCCTCTTTCATTTCAAATGTCGCCTGTCGGCACATTTCGGAAGTATCGCAAGGTCCGACGCGAGTCCGGAAGGCGCACCAAAGCGGACATCCGTCGACCGTTTTGAATTTATGGATTCACGCCCTGGTCGCCGAGCCCATGCACGATCACCTTGCGCATCACATTCGGCAGCGCTTCATCGGCAAGCGTCGCAATCGGCACCCAGCGCATGCCCTCCGGTGCCCGGGCACGCGCCGGCGCGCGCGCGGTATAGACCACAAGCAGCAACGGAAAATGCGTGAACACATGGCTGACCACGCCGGCTTTGCGATGCCAGCGGGCAACGCCTTTCAGCACGGGCGCCTGCTTTCGCGCCGCCTCGTCGTCCTGCGCCGCTATCCAGTGCGAGCCCGGCACTTCGGTCATGCCGCCGAGCAAACCCTTGTCGGGACGGGTGCGGACCAGAATCTCGTCGCCGCGCCTGACCACGAACGCCGCGCCGCGCCGCATTTCGCCTGACTTCTTCTGCGCCTTGCGCGGAAAAATCTCCTGATCGCCGCGCGCGCGCGCCGCGCAACCGTCGTTGAGCGGGCACAGCGCGCAGGCCGGCTTCTTCGGGGTGCAGATCGAGGACCCCAGATCCATCAGCGCCTGCGCGCTATCCCCGGCGCGTGACTCCACGTCGCCGGCGCGAGACTTCTCGTCCGCGGCGCGAGACTCGCCGAGCAGCGTCGTCGCCAGTTTCCGGATCAGCGGCTTCGCCTCCGGCAACGGCGCATCGACCGCGAACAACCGCGACACCACGCGCTCGATATTGCCGTCCACCGGCATGGTGCGGCGGCCGAACGCAATCGCGGCAATCGCGGCTGCGGTATAGGGCCCGATCCCCGGCAGCGCGCGCAACCCCTCTTCGGTATCCGGAAACACCCCGCCGTGATCGCGCCGCACCGTCACCGCGCAGGCATGAAGATTGCGCGCGCGCGAATAATAGCCGAGCCCGGCCCACATCCTTAAGACATCGTCGAGCGACGCCCGGCCCAGCGCCTCGACATCAGGCCAACGCGCCAGGAACTTCTCGAAATACGGTCCCACCGTCTTGACGCCGGTCTGCTGCAGCATGATTTCCGACAGCCAGACGGCATAGGGATCGGCGCGGCCGCCCGATTCTGGGCGCCATGGCAAGGCCCGGCGATGCCGGTCGTACCAATCGAGCAGCAGCAAGGGACGGGCGCTTTCCGCCTGATCGCGATCGGCGGGCGATACTTTCTTTCGCCTGGCGGCGGCGCCTGATAGACTCATGCCAATATGTACGCAAAGCGTCCCCCGATGAACAAGCCCGGCCCGATCTCGGCAAAACCGCTTTCCGTCCTGCTCGGCGACGTGTTTTCCGACGCCTATGCCCGGCAGGGGTTTGCGGCGCGCGAGCTGGTCGTGCGCTGGGCCGAAATCGCCGGCCCGGAAATATCGCCCCATTGCGAGCCGCTGAAAATCCAGTGGCCGCGGCCGGTGGAGGGCCAACCCCAGGAGCCGGCGACGCTGGTGCTGCGGGTGGAAGGCCCGATGGCGCTGGAAATCCAGCACGCCTCCGACG
>JBAVEE010000522.1:0-5670 GCA_049587575.1 Bradyrhizobium sp. | reverse complement strand
GTGTGCAGCAGGTGCAAAGTGACGCCCTGACGGATCCGCGGGAACTGGCGGCGTGGATGTCGCAGCGCGGGCTGCTCGTCGTGGACACGAGGATCTCGCCCGCGATGTTCGACGCCGCGCTGCAACTGCGAAAAAGCGTTCGGGCGTACCTGGCGTGCGATCCGATCGAACGACGCAAGAACAGGGATGCCGTTCGATCATTGAATAGTGCCTTGCGGACATTTCCGCTTGTCGTGGAAGCGCGGAATGAGCCCGACATGGCGCTCGTTGCCGCGGGGAGCGATCCCCTGGCCGGGTTGTCGGCGATAGCGGCCGAACTTTACGTTGGTTCGGTCAAGGGAACTCTGGATCGGCTAAAGATGTGTGCGGCCGAAGAGTGCCGCCGCGTGTTTTTCGACCGGTCGAAGCCGGCGACCCGGCGGTGGTGCATGTCTACACTATGCGGGAACCGGACGAAGACGCGGACCTACCGCGAGCGCCATCGGAAGGTCCGCTGAGCGCGAAACGGGAAACACCCCGCTTTTTCCGGCGACTCAATCCTCGGCGCGATAATGCCCGGACTTGCCGCCGATCTTCTCCACCAGGTGAATGCCTTCGATGCGGACGCCCCGTTCCACGGCCTTGATCATGTCGTAGATCGTCAGGCACGCGACCGAAACCGCGGTCAGCGCCTCCATCTCGACCCCGGTCGGGCCAGTAACCTTCACAGTGGCGCGGACGATACAGCCGGGCAGCTTCCGGTCGGGCGCAATGTCCAGCGTCACCTTCGACAAAGCGAGCGGATGACACAATGGTATGAGGTCCGCCGTGCGCTTTGCCGCCATGATGCCGGCGACACGCGCGGTGCCGAGCACGTCGCCCTTTTTTGCGTTGCCTGAAACGATCAGTGCGAGCGTCGCCCTGCTCATGACGACGCGGCCCTCGGCCACCGCCGTCCGTTCGGTCGCGGCCTTTGCGGAAACGTCGACCATCCGCGCGTCACCTTTTGCGTCGATATGGGTGAGGGCAGGTTCGTCCCTGGATGACCGGCGCGCCATGCCTCAGCGTGTCCCGGTCGCGCTCGCCGCGTCGCCGCGGGCCAGCAAAGCGCGCGTCGCTGCCGCCACGTCGGCCTGCCGCATCAGGCTTTCGCCGACCAGGAATGTCGACATGCCGAGGCGCGCCAGCCGCGCGAGATCGGCCGGTGCAAAGATGCCGCTCTCGCCGACCATCAGGCGGTCTCTCGGAATCAGCGGCGCGAGCGCCTCGCTGGTCGCGAGCGTGGTCTCAAAGGTGCGCAAATTCCGGTTGTTGACGCCGATCATCGGCGAGCGAAGCTTCAAGGCGCGATCGAGCTCGGTGCGGTCGTGGATTTCGATCAGGACGTCCATGCCGTGCGCGACGGCTGCTGCCTCGATGTCCCGCGCCGCGGCGTCGTCAAGTGCGGCCATGATGATCAGAATGCAGTCGGCGCCGTGGGCGCGAGCCTCGACCACCTGATAGGTGTCGTAGATGAAATCCTTGCGCAGAACCGGCAACGTAGTGGCGGCGCGGGCCGCCACCATGAAATCGAGGTGGCCCTGGAACGACGGCGCGTCGGTCAGGACCGAGAGACAGGTGGCGCCGCCGGCTTCGTAGGCCTTCGCAAGCGCGGGCGGGTCAAAATCGGCGCGGATCAATCCTCTCGACGGCGAGGCCTTTTTCACTTCGGCGATCAGCGCGTAATCGCCGCGTGCGAGCCTTTGGCGGATCGCGGCGACAAAGCCGCGCGGCGCCGGCCCCGCCTTGGCCATGGCTTCGAGACTGGCCAGCGGATGGGCGCGCTTGGCGGCGGCGATCTCCTCGCGCTTGTAGGCCTCGATCCTGGTCAGGATATCGGACATCGGAGGAGCCGCGCTCAGCTGTTGGAGACTGCGATGAGATGCTTCAGCCGCGCCGCCGCCGCGCCGCTGTCGATCGACCTGGTGCCGAGTGCCACGCCTTCCTTCAGGGTTTTCGCGCGGCCGGCAACGATCAGTGCCGCCGCCGCGTTCAGCAGCGCGACATCGCGATACGGGCTCGGCATCCCGTCGAGCACGCTTTGCAACGCGACCGCGTTGGCATTTGCATCGCCACCCTTCAGCGTCTCGCCGGCGACGCGTGTCAGGCCGGCTTCCTCCGGCGCCACATCGAAAGTGCGGATCGTGCCGTTCTCCAGCGCCGCAACGAAGGTCGGGCCGGTGAGGGTGATTTCATCGAGGCCATCTGAGCCATGCACCACCCAGACCGATTCGGCGCCGAGGTTCTTCAGCACCTGCGCCAGCGGCTGCACCCACTGCTTCGAAAAAACGCCGACCATTTGCCGCTTGACGCCGGCGGGATTGGAAAGCGGACCCAGCAGGTTGAAGATGGTGCGTGTTGCCAGTTCGACGCGGGTCGGGCCGACGTTCTTCCATGCCGGATGGTGTGACGGCGCGAACATGAAGCCGATTCCAGCCTCTGCGACGCAGCGGCCGACATGCTCGGGCGTGATGTCGATCCTGACCCCAAGCGAAGACAGCACGTCGGCTGCGCCGGAGCGCGATGACAGCGCGCGGTTGCCGTGTTTGGCGACGGGCACGCCGGCACCCGCGACGATGAAGGAGGCGCAGGTTGAGACATTGACCGACCCGGAGCCGTCCCCGCCGGTGCCGACCACGTCGACGGCATCTGCCGGAGCCTCGACGCGCAGCATCTTGGCGCGCACGGCGGTCACCGCGCCGGTGATCTCCTCGACGGTCTCGCCGCGTACGCGCAGTGCCATCAGCAAGCCGCCCATCTGCGAGGGGGTGGCCTCGCCTGACATCATGCTGTCGAAGGCGGACGCCGCCTCGTCGCTCGTCAGCGTCGCGCCGGTCGCGACCTTTCCGATGATAGATTTGAGGTTGTCCATCACGTGCTTTCAGGAAAACGCAAACACAAGGCCCTCGGGGTGAGGGAAATCATATCTCAGGTAAAACGCCGTCATTTTTACCCGTATTCAGTTATTTGCGCCGGTCACTTGCGCGAACGCAGCTTGATTCACATTGGTACCGATCTCCGATTCCAGCTTCGTGATGTATTCCGCGAGCTGCTCGTCGGTGAGTGCGCGATGGACGGTCTCCTTCAATTTCTTCATATCGTCCGAGGCCAGATCGACCGGCGGCACGCTGACGTCGGTGACGCGGAAGAAGATCCATGCATTGTCGCCGGCGACGGGGGTTTGTCCAACCCCGTCCTTGGCGGTGCGAAACGCCGCCGCGATCGCGCCGGCGGGCAGGCCCGGCACAGAGGTGTCGCGCTTGAATCCGCCGGCGGTCTCGACCTTCAATCCGGCCTGAGCAGCTTCGTCGGCAAGCTTGCCGCCCTGTTCCAGCTTCTGAACCATGTCAGTCGCCTTGGCGCGCAACCGGCTCGTGATCTGGTCGTCGCGCCATTTCGCCTCGACCTGGTCCTTGACTTCGTCGAGGCTGCGTTCGCGCGACGGAGTGATGGCCAAAACATCGTACCAGACGTAGCCGCCGTCGAATTGAATGGGATCGTTGTCGACGCCGACGTCGCTGTTGAAGGCTTGTGAAACCACGTCGAGGCCGCGCGGGATATTCGGCGCCGGCTGGCCGCTGGGAAGGCGGCCCGAGCGGTCCACGGCGTCGAGGGTGACGGCGGGGAGCCCCAGTTTCTGAGCGGCCTCGATAACGCTCGCGCCGCCACCGCGCTCATCCTCCATTTTATCGCGCAGCTCGGCGACCTTGGTGCGCGCTCGCTCGCTCGCAATCTCCTTTTTGATGGTTGCGGCGGAGCTTTCATACGACGGCTCGACCCCCGGCTCGATCTTGCCGACCTTGACCAGGGCAACGCCGAACCGGCCCTGTTCCGGCTGACTGACCTCGCCGGGCGGCAGCGAAAACGCAGCGTCCGCAATCGCGGGATCGACGATCGCGGATTTCGCGATAAGGCCGAGGTCGACGTCGGATGGATTGAGGCCGCGCTCCTTGGCCAGATCCTCGAAGGACAATCCGGATGCGATACGTTTGCGCGCCGCCATGGCTTCTTCGGCGTTCGGGAAGACGATTTGCGAAATTTGACGCCGCTCCGGCGTTCCGAGCCTGTCGCGGCGCAGCTCGAATGCCTTCCTGGCGTCCTCGTCCGAGACCTCGGACCACTTGCCGATGTCTTCCGGTGTTATCGCGACAAAGGATATCTTGCGATATTCCGGCGCGCGGAACAGGGTCTTGTGGTCATCGAAGTAGGCCGCGAGCGCCTCCGGCGAAGGCGGATCAATCGTTCCGGCCTGGGCAGCGTCGAGCTTGACGAATTCGATGGTGCGCTGTTCGTTCTGAAACCGTGCCAGCGCGTCCATCAGCACTTTCGGCGTTTCGAGGCCGGCCGAAATCGTCCCTGCTATTTGACGCCGGAGCGACACCCGCCGCTGTTCGGCGACGTAACGCTGTTCGCTATAACCGATTTGCCGGGTCACGGTCTGGAACCGCGCCGGGTCGAACGCGCCATTGACGCCCTTGAAATTGGGATCGTTGAAGATCATGCGCATGGTTTCGTCATTGGACTGCCCGAGGCCGAGCCGCCGCGCCTCCTCGTCAAGGGCGGCTTCAGCAATGGTTTGCTGGAGCACCTGGCGATCGAGACCAAAGGCGCGGGCCTGATCCATGGTCAGGGGGCGGCCGAACTGGCGACCGATCTGCTGCAGCCTCTCGGTATAGATCTGGCGGAATTGCTCGGTCGAGATTTCGGTATGGCCCACCTTGGCCAGCGTCGACTGACCGAAACCCCTGAAGATGTCGGCGATGCCCCAGACGCCGAAACTGATAATCAAGACGCCCATCACCGTGGCCATTATGATTTTGCCGAGCCAGTTTGATGAGGCTTTGCGCATTCCTCGAAGCATGGGTCCAACTTGTTGGCAGGAGGGAACCGGATCGCGCCCAAGGGAAATTCGCTATCGAATTCCGCAAAGGGGCGTCACCGAGTTGATAAAGCATCATAAAGTGGCAGACGCCTTGTCGCAACCTTGGTGCGATGGGCCAATCGAGGCGGCTAACGGCCGCGACCTCCCGTGACTCGTCCATCTGGCACAGCTCTGCGGGCTCTGCTAGCGCTTGGGAGACCCAACATTTACGGAAATTGCGGAAATGACCAACACCATTCGGCCGCTGATTGCCGGCAACTGGAAAATGAACGGCCTCAAGGCGTCCATGGCTGAGTTTGAGGCCATGCTGGCGGGTTTGTCCAAGGTGGTCGGCAAGGCCGACCTGCTGGTTTGCCCGCCGGCGACCCTGATTGCCACTTTCGCCGAAAAGTCGCGCGGCTCGAACCTTGCGATCGGCGGGCAGGATTGTCACCCCAAGGCGTCGGGCGCCCATACTGGGGATATTTCCGCCGAAATGCTGGCGGATGCCGGCGCCAGCGCCGTCATTGTCGGCCATTCCGAGCGGCGCGCCGACCACGGCGAGAGCGATGGGCTGGTTCGCAAGAAGGTCGAGGCCGCATGGCGTGCCGGCCTCACCGCCATCGTTTGTATCGGCGAAACCCAGCATCAGCGCGATTCCGGGCAAACGCTGGAGATTTGCCGTGGGCAACTCGACGCCTCGCTCCCGGATGCGGCGCGCGCCGACAATCTGGTCGTGGCCTACGAGCCGATCTGGGCGATCGGTCCTGGCCTGACCCCGACAACCGAAG
>JBAVEE010000521.1:0-2339 GCA_049587575.1 Bradyrhizobium sp. | reverse complement strand
GGGCTCTATCCGATGCCGCAGGCCAATATTCCGGGCGTCGAGGGCGTCGGCGTGGTCGCAGCAGTTGGCGCCGATGTCACGTCGCTCGCGGTCGGCGACCGCATCGCCTATGCGGGCGCGCCGGTGGGTGCCTATGCCGTCGAGCGCAATCTGCCCGCCTGGCGCGGGATCCGGTTGCCGTCGACGCTGTCCGACGCGCGGGTCGCCTCGGTGTTTGTCAAGGGAATTACCGCACACATGCTGCTGAACCGGGTCTACGCGGTCGGCCCGGGCACGGTGATGCTGGCGCACAGCGCGGCGGGCGGGCTCGGGCAATTGCTGACCCGCTGGGCCGTGCATCGCGGCGCGACGGTGATTGGCACCGTCGGCTCCGAGGCCAAGGAGGCGCGCGCGCGCGAGGCCGGCGCGCAGCATGTGATTGTTGGTCGTGACGCCGATTTCGCTGCCCAGGTGGCTGAGATTACCGACAAGCGCGGCGTCGATGTCGCCTATGATGGCGTCGGCGGCACGACATTGTCGAAGACGCTCGGCTGTATGCGGCCGTTCGGTGTGGTGGCGAGTATCGGTCAGTCCGGCGGACCGATTCCGCCGATTGAGGTCGGCGATCTCGGGCCGCGCCGCAGTCTGTCGCTCGCGCGACCGAGCGTGATGGCCTATCTGAACGAGATGGACGCCTATCGCTCTGCGGCGGACGCGGTGCTCACGGCAATCGAAAGCGGCGTGCTCACGATCGCCGGTCAATCCTATCCCCTGAGCGAGGCCGCGCGCGCCCATGCCGATCTGGAGGCCGGCCGCACCACTGGCGCGCTTTATCTCACACCGTAGGGAGGCGGGCTATTCCGCCGCCTGCAGCGCCGCTTGCGGCTTTTTCGGCGCGATCCAGAACGCCGCCGGCCGTTCGAACAGGAAATTGGCCCCGGCCCGCAGTGCGATCCGCCAGATCGCCAGCGCTCCGAGCACGCCGACCATGGTGACCACAAGCGAGATCGTCCCGATATCGTGGATGATGCCGGTCCGCAGCAGCAGCGTCCGGGACGCTGCCATCGGCAGGAAGAACGCGAGATAGATGACGATGGAATGCTCGCCGCAGAAGCGCAGGAAATCGAGCCGGCGGACGCGCGCCAGCAGCGTGGCCAGGGTGATGATGGCGCAAGCCCCCGCCAGCCCGAGCGCGAGCGAGACCAGCGGCCATTCGCTGAAGCCGGACACCACCAGGCCACCGTCGATCAGCGCCCAGAGCGCCAGCACCGCGAGCGCCAGACGCGGGTGGGCGCGCGCGCGGTCGGATAGCGCGAACACATGATCCGCGAACAGATAACCGCTATAGAAATAGACGAAGCGCGCGGCAAATTCGTCGATCACGGTCCAGCCGGTTGCGATGTGGGCCATCTCCAACAGCGCAGCCAGGCTCCAGATCAGGAGCGGCGGCATCCGCCGCGTCGCCTTGGTGACCACGAAGAACACCGGCAGCAGATAGATGAACCACAACGTGCCGAACGGCTCGATGAAGGACTCAAGGTACAGGTAGCCGGCATGGGTCCAGCCGGTCTCGGCGGCAAAGGAAGGCGCCTTGAAGCCGAATTGAATGGTCACCCACAACACGTAGAAATAGGCGAAGTGCACCACCTTGCGGTCGAGATAAGTGCGCCAGTCCCGGTCGATCACGACCGAAAGGAACAGGCCCGAGATCAGGAAGAAATCCGGCATCCGGAACGGCTTCGCGAAGGCGACCAGGGGGTGCATGAAGCCGGTCTGGCCGGCGGCCAGTTCCACGCCCAGCACCGAATGCATCATCACGACCATGACGATGCAGATGCCCTTGGCGTAGTCCACCCAGTCGATACGGTCCGGCGCTGGCTGCGCCGAGGGCGCGGCCGGCCCGGCTGCGGCGGATGTGCCGTTTGGTGTCATCGGTGTTCCTTTTCGGTGCGCATCTGGCGCAAGAAGCGGCATCATCGGCCGGATCGGTTTCTTTCCCCTTTATTCATACAAATGACATGCCGGATTCCACGTCTTTTTCCGGTTTCCTCTTCGCGCCAAAATGCTTTAAGACCCGCCCACAACTCGTTCCCGTTAACCATTATCGACAGGTTGCCAGATGCGTATCGCCATGATCGGCACGGGCTATGTGGGGCTGGTGTCAGGCGCCTGCTTTGCGGATTTCGGTCACCATGTCACCTGCGTGGACAAGGATGGCGGAAAGATCGCCGCCCTGCGCCGCGGCGAGATTCCCATTTTCGAGCCGGGCCTTGATACGCTGGTCGCCGGTAACGTGAAGGCCGGCCGTCTGGATTTTGCGACCGATCTGGCCGCGCCCGTCGCCGAAGCCGATGCCGTGT
>JBAVEE010000520.1:0-5617 GCA_049587575.1 Bradyrhizobium sp. | reverse complement strand
CAGTTCAAGAAATTATAGCCCTTGATGAATTCGAGCTCGGATGGGTTCGCGATATAGGGCGACAGGATCGAGACGAAGAGATTCTGGAACAGCAAAACGAAGATCGCGATCGGCGGCGCATGGGCTGGAAGCGCGGCGATAATCGCGCAGGCGACCAGCGTCTGGGCAATGATCGCCAGAACCGGACTGAGAGCGTGCAACAAAGGAGCGAACGCGATCGATGCCGCGGCGAGACCGATCGTCAGCGCGATTTCCTGTGCCTGCCGCGAGACGGGCTCAAGATGCGTCAAACGGAGAACAGCCAGGGCGGGTGGGGCCGACATTCGTTGCGCCTTTATGCAAATGCCTGTTCTGCTGCACTAAGCCGCGGCCGCATACCCACAACGTCCAATTCGCAAGAGTCATGCGGAATTCGCGCCTGCGCCTTGGCTATCCGATGAACTTCAAACGATTATAGTTAATTGTTTGCTAATCCGGGAATTCGATCGGTGAATTTCGGCCTGCGTGCGGCTGCCTCGCGCGCACGCGGGTGGAAACGGCTTGGTCCAGGGTCGCATCTAGCCACCGAACAATACGCCCTCGGTGAAGGCCAGATCGCCGAGCCGCGGTTTGGCGGGACCCTTGAAATACTTCGGACCGCTGCCCTCGACATATTTTCCGACCAGACCGGGAATGGGCCCGGGGGTGTCCAGCAGCACCAGAGGCCGGCCGCGGATGGCAAGATAGCGTCCGATCGGCCCCGCGAGCCGCACGAAATCCTGGAGCTCCCGGCAGTAGACGAGTTGCAACACCGGAACGAGGCCTTTGGCTATGCGCCGCGGCAGGAAGATGAATGGATGGACCTCATTCTCCGATGTGCACCACAGGCACACGCAGCCGAGGCCGGCATGAGCTGCGAGCAGGTCGAACTCACCGGTCAGCGCCGGATCATCCGGCCGGCGGACGCGATCCACCGGAACGATGCGGACCGGCGGCGATCCGCTCTTGAACAGCGGAAGCGTCAGCTGCTGGCCGTTGCAATACCGCACAAGTCCCTGCGCCTCGATTATTGCGCGGGTGTGGGGTGCAGGCGAAACATTGAGATAGGTTATATCCTTGCGACGCATCGCACGGAGCACCAGAAGCGAGGCATAGGCGCGAAAGGCAGGCTTGACATACCAGCTCGAGATGTTGCAACGAACCGTCGATCCGCTCCCGCTCGCGATTGTGGAAAAGATCAGCAGGATCACGCCGACGACTGTGCCCTCGTGCTCCAGCAGGTAACCCAGCTTCGGTAGTCCCGCGGGCGTGGGGTGGCGCAACAGACAATCGAGGGCATGCGCCCAGTATTTTCCGCCCCGCGAAGCGAATCCCGATGCCAGAAGTTCGATGACGGAGGCAATGTCGTGCTCGCCGATCTCGCGGCAACGCAGCCTCGGGGTTGGGCGCGGCGGTCCGACACCCAGGCTCTTCACGCCGTCATTTGCGCTGGATGTCGAATCCAATCCGGTATCCCGCCTTAACTCAAGTTGCAGCCAATCCGGTCGATATCGCCGACCAGCGCCCGGCCGCATAGCAGCGTATTAGCTTTATTGGCTAAAAGATCGCACCGCGTCGCGCAAACCCGGTATAGGGATATCGTTAAGAAGGGGAACCTCCGGACGGAGAGCAAGCAAAGTTCCCAGCAATTTATGCATGTGCCGGTATGGGAAGTATGGGCAGGGTGGAAAAGCGGCCGTTACAACCAGGGACTCGGCCCGATGGCGTCGACGTCATTACCGATCTGGCCACGGCACGAAGGCGGTGGGAGGCATTGGAATCCGAAGGGGTCGCAACACCCTTCCAATCCTACACCTGGGTTTCGGCACTGGCCAACACCGTCGGCCGCTCGCTCGGAGCCGAAACCTTCGTCGTCATCGCTCGTGATCCAATTTCGGGACGGGACCTCCTGCTGCTACCGCTGGTCCGCCGCCGGATCGGACCGGCGCGCATCATCGAGTTCGCCGACTTCGGCGTCAGTGACTACTGCGCACCGGTCATCGCGCCCGAACTGGCGGCGGCGCCCGACCGTCTTGCTGGCATCTGGAAAGCGGCGATGGCGGCGTTGCCGCCGGCCGACATCGTTCGCATCAACAAGATTCCCGACCAGATCGGCCGGCGCGCCAACCCGCTGCTGGGAATTGAAGGGTCATGGCCGAAGGAAACGCAGAGCTGGCGCATCGATCTGCCGGATCGCTGGGCGGATTATGAGACCGACATGCTGCCAAAGAAACTGCGGCGTAATTTGCGACGCGATCTGAGGAAGCTTGAAGAGTTGGGCACGGTCTCGCACGTTCGTGCCGCGGACGAGGCGACCTCGGAGCAAATCTACGCTGCGCTGTGCGCGCATCGCGCCGCCCGTTTCGCACGGCTGCGCCGGCCGAATATCCTGGGCAATGCCGCGTATCGCGAATTCTATTTGCAGGTGCTCAAGGACGGCCTCGCATCCGGTCTCGCCTCGATCTCCGCGCTCAAGGTCGGCCCGGACATCATCGCAACGGTGCTGGGGCTGCGTTGGCGGGACACCTACTTCGCGCTGATCCCCACCATGGTCGAAGGAGCACTGCAGGCGCGCGGCATCGGCAAGCTGATGAGCTGGTTCGAGATCAGGGACATGCACGCCCGCGGCTGCGACTGCTTCGATTTCACGATCGGCAACGAGCCCTACAAGCGCGATTACGGTGCAACGCCACGCATGCTTTACGAGAACGTGCGGCCGCTCAAGGCCAAGGGCTATCCGCTGGCCTGGAGCATCAAAGTCAGAGCGAACTGGAAACGATGGGCAGAAAAGAGATCGGAGGCGAATGAAAGCCCGACACCGCCGCTCTCCGTCGGCACGCTCGTCGGTCGGGCCTTGTTCAGGTAATGCGCTTGCCCGCTATTCGGCCGGCCAGGAGACGCGCCGGCCGCCGAGCTTTGGCCACAGCCGCAGCACCGATCCATCGATTCCGGCCAGGCTTTTGGCCGATGTTCGCAGCATCGCCGCCATCCAGACGAATGAGATGGTGGTCGCAGCCACGGCGCCAACAATGCCGAACATCGGGATCAGAATAAAAAACCCGACGGACCGCAACAGCACAGTGCTACCGATGATCGAAAGATATCGACCCTCGTGCCCGGTCAGCATCAAGATCGAACCTGACGGACCGGCGGCTGCCACAGCCGCCGTTCCCAGCGACAGCAGCGCCAACGCGCCGTAATACGGCACATAGTTCTCGCTGAACGCCCGCAGCAGCCAATGCCCGCCGCCGAGAATCAGGAGCAAGCCGCCGGCAATGATGGCCAGTGTGACACCAGCAACCGAGTCCAGCAGGATGTCGAGCTGACCGAACTGACGGCGATAATACAGCTGCGGAATGTGACGGATGGAGAACAGGTAGATCGCGCCGGTCGCCATTGCGAATGCGTTCGCGATGCGCGTTGTGACGAAGTAGGCGCCGGCAATCGTAGGGCTCATCAAAAAGCCGATAATCAACACATCCGCATACTGGTTCGAAGCCTCGAGCCCGTTCGATATCCAGAGCTTCAGGGATCGCGAGAGCCAGTTCCGTGTGTCATAGAGCGCGCGCGAACTTCCAAATTCCGGAAAGCGGGCGTGAGCTCCGCGCCACATCGAAACGGCATGGATCAGGATAGCGATACTGCCTCCCGTCGCCATCAGCAGGAAAATGGTACTGATGTCGGCCGCAGCCTGGAAGGCGATGCAGAACAGCAGATAGAGAATCGGCGGAACGACCAGTAGCAGACTGCTGACGCCGTCCCCTATCGCAAAACCGATCGCAGTCCGCACCAAATGCGACGTCGTCAGCACGACCGACAGCGCAACCAGATAGAAGGTCACCGAGGCCGCCAATATCGCGCCATGCGTCGCGGCCAGCCACGCGTAAAACGGAACGGCAACCAGCGCGCTGCCCGCGAGGCTGGTCAGGCCGCTGAAGATCATGGCCCCCTTGAGCAGGTGCTGTTGCCCGGTGGAGGAATATTCACTCCAGGATCGCACCGAGGCTATCTGCTGGCCAAACGTCGCGATCACGCAGAACAGGCCGGCGGCACTAAACAGGATCGAGTATGTTCCGAAGCTGCCCGCGCCGAGCGTGCGTGCCGCGAGGCTTATCAAGACAAAATTCAAAACGGTGATTGCGATCCTGAGAACGAAGACCCGGGCCATACTTCGCAGCGCCGGGTTGCTGCGAAGTTCCGCCAGGCGTCCGATCACATCGTTGAATCTCACGTTCGCTTACCTCGGGCGACTGTTCGACGCCGCAACACAACTTCTCAAACCCGATTCCGCGCCATCTTCGATCCGGGAGCGAGAATATATACCAAGAGCGCCCGCCTCGCGGCCCCGGGATGATGGCGTCAACTTGCCAAGCCGAGGAGCCTGTCGGGATGATCTTTAGCCTATTTGGCGGCGCGATGGGCTAACGAAAGACGGGAACCTCGAATGAGGTTAAGACCGGCGGGCCCAGCGCGTCCCGCGCCAGCGTTAATGGTTTGACGATGCGACCGGCAACGAACCCGTCTGCCTGCGCATAGTCTGCCGTGCCGCGGCGGTTCTGGTCGAAAGACCGAATGCCGAAATTTTGGGCTGTATGCTGGTGCCGTCGATCAGCTCAAGGCGGCCACAGCGGTTCAGCGTATGCAGTTTTCGCCCCGGCCATAGAGGTCCGGGCCGAAGCAGATGTCGAACCGTCTGCTTGAAAGATGTCGGCGAAAGCTCGACAACTTCAGCCAGACCGAGAGCACATCCGTAGCCGTCGGTACAATCCTGGACCGGCCGCCAAAGCTGCCCGTTAAGCGTAACGAAGTTGCCGGCCGGTCGCGCGCCGGCCCGATCGACCATCACCGGATTGCTTGCGTGCGGTGTCCACGGGCCGAACAGCTGGCTGGCATAGAAGATGGACAGCGTGTCCGAATACCCGCCTGCACCGTCACGGCTAGCGCCAAACAGATAGTAGAGCCCATCGCGACTGACGATGGTCGCGTCAGCCAGTTCCTGCCCGGAAAGCAGCGTGGTATGGCGCTCCCATCGGTTCGGAAAATCGATGCATTTGTAGAGCGCGACGTCTCGGTTGCCGGTACTTTCCGGTATCATCCATAATTCGCCGGCATGCTCTATCAGAAACGGATACGACAGATGCCAGGGCTCCTCGAGAATCGGCATCACGGACCCGATCGGTCCCGCCTCGCCGAATTCGATCGCGGAAATGATGCCTTTGCCGACGCGGTGATCGAGATCTTCGAAGAAAGCGAAGGTTCGCCCCTGCCATGTCACCGCAAACGGATCGGCGTAGAAACGATGCGCCGGGCTGGGGATCGATTTCCACTCGGCACCGGATAAATCTCCGGAACGCCATATGCCGCCGTCGTCCGTATACCGCCATCCGACGCGCCAGTGCGGCGAGTAGCAGCACAGACGATAGATCCGCTTCGCGATAGCGCCGGCAAGCCCGCGAAGGACGTAGGAGGCCGGCGATCTCGCTTGGGCCCGATCGACTCCGTTCAATCTTCGATGCGCGAGTCGTGGCTTTCCCGACAGGACGGCACAGAGCAAGGTCGCGGTCCGCGCCATGACGGTTTCGAGAGAGCCGCTCAGCCC
>JBAVEE010000519.1:0-1799 GCA_049587575.1 Bradyrhizobium sp. | reverse complement strand
GGGCCGCTCGACCGTCAACTGCCGCCCGCCACGAATTTTCCGGGGATATCAATGGGTTGAACCGCTCTTTGGGGCCGGTTGGGGCGCCTTCTTGCTTGCGTCGATAGCCCGCTTCCTTTATCCGATTGTGTGCCTCGCATGCGACCGGCCCCGGCCGTGATTTAGGCTGGGCGCATGATCCGGAAAAGCATGTCCTCGGGCCTGATTGGGGGTGGAGGAGATCATGCTCGAACCAAGTTAGTTGCAGAGGGAATACGCGCGAAATGGCCAACGTTGTCGTCGTCGGCGCCCAGTGGGGCGACGAGGGGAAGGGCAAGATCGTCGACTGGTTGTCGGAGCAGGCCGATATCGTCGTTCGCTTCCAGGGCGGCCACAATGCGGGCCATACGCTCGTCATCAACGGCGAGACCTACAAGCTGGCGCTGCTGCCCTCCGGGGTACTTCGGCCCTCGAAACTGGCGGTGATCGGCAACGGCGTGGTGTTCGATCCGCAGGCGTTCCTCGACGAGGTCACGAAACTGAGGGGGCAAGGCGTCGCGGTCAGCCCGGAAAACCTTCGCGTCGCCGAGAATGTGACGCTGATCCTGCCATTGCACCGCGATCTCGATGCGATCCGCGAATCCGCAAGCGCGATCACCGCGATCGGAACCACGCGGCGCGGCATCGGCCCGGCCTACGAAGACAAGGTCGGCCGCCGCGCGATCCGGCTGATGGATCTGGCCGATCTCGACACCCTGCCGCACAAGATCGACCGCCTGCTGGCGCACCACAATGCGCTGCGCCGCGGGCTCAAGCTCGAGGAAATCGACGGCGCGGGAATCCTGCGCGAGTTGACGGCACTGGCGCCGCAGCTTCTGCCCTATGCGGAAACGGTGTGGCGGCTGCTCGATCTCAAGCGCCGCGAGGGCAAGCGGATCCTGTTCGAGGGGGCGCAGGGCGCGCTGCTCGACGTCGATCACGGCACCTATCCCTACGTCACCTCGTCCAACACGGTCGCGGCGCAGGCGGCGACCGGCACCGGCATGGGCCCGGGCGCGGTCGGCTACGTGCTGGGGATCTGCAAGGCCTATACGACGCGGGTCGGCCAGGGCCCGTTTCCGACCGAACTGCACGATGCGATCGGCGAGGAGATCGGCCGCCGCGGCAAGGAATTCGGCGTCAACACCGGGCGCAAGCGGCGCTGCGGCTGGTTCGATGCGGTCCTGGTGCGCCAGACGGTGCGGACCTGCGGCATCAACGGCCTGGCGCTGACCAAACTCGATATTCTCGACGGTTTCGATACCATCAAGGTCTGCACCGGCTATATGCTGGATGGCAAGGAGATCGACCATCTGCCGGCCGGGGAGGGCGCGCAGGCCCGGGTGACGCCGGTCTATGAAACCATCGAAGGCTGGAAGGAACCGACCGCCAACGCCCGCTCCTGGGCGGATTTGCCGGCGCAGGCCATCAAATATGTCCGCCGGGTCGAAGAACTGGTGGGCTGCCCGATCGCCTTGCTTTCCACCAGCCCGGAACGCGAGGATACTATTCTGGTCCAGAACCCGTTCGAGGCTTAACGAGATGTTACCGGAAAGCCTGCATTGTTGAGTCGAAATGGCTGATTACTACCCGCTGATTGCCCGCGCCATCGCCGGACTGGATCCCAGTGCTCCCGGCGAGAGCCGCCGTGCGCTCTATGAGCGGGCGCGCGCGGCGTTGATCGCACAGTTGCGCAGCGTCGAGCCGCCCTTGAGCGAATCCGAAATCACCCGCGAGCGGCTGTCGCTGGAAGAGGCCGTGCGCAAGGTGGAGTCGGAAGC
>JBAVEE010000518.1:0-3772 GCA_049587575.1 Bradyrhizobium sp. | reverse complement strand
CGCTCGGCCTTGACACGTACTACCGCGAGCAGCTTCCCAATCCCTTCCTGTCGTATGGCACCAAGACCATCGGCTTCAGTCCGCGAATCGGACTGCAGCTGCGCGAAGATCTCAGCTTGCAGCTGCGCTATTCGATCTATGAGCAGGAAATCTCGCTCCCGAGTTACCTTGCCAACTGTAACAATCTGGGTCCGACCACCTCGAACGGCTTGCTGGCCTTCAATCCGTCCCCGGCATTTGCCAACACGCCAGCGGGCCAGGCGGCCATCGCGGCGAACGGTGCAGTCGACTTCACCGGCATGGGCCTTTGGTGTTACGGCGATGGCGAAGCATCGCTGCCCATCCGCAAGGAACTGGCCCAAGGCAGTGCGATAACGTCGTCAGTTGGTTATTCGCTGGATTACAATACGCTGGATAACAACAAGAACCCCACCGACGGTCTGCTGATTGACGTCAGGCAGGACTTCGCCGGCGTCGGCGGCGATGTCACCTACCTGAAATCCGCGATGGACGCGAAATACTACACGCCGCTGGTTGCCGATATCGTCGGGTTGGTCCACCTCCAGGGCGGCCTTCTCACCCAGATCGGCAGCAACGAAATCCGCATGCTCGATCATTTCCAGATGGGACCGAACCTGGTCCGTGGCTTTGCCCCGAACGGTATCGGCCCTCGCGATATCAATCCTTACGGCACGCAGGATGCGCTCGGCGGCACCAAATATTGGGGCGCGTCTTTCGAATTGCAGATGCCGTTCTGGTTCCTGCCGAAGGAAATCGGCTTGAAGGGCGCCCTCTATGCCGACGCGGGCGGGCTGACTGACTACCAGGGGCCGACGTCCTGGGCTGCGACGGGCGAAGTCAATACGCCCGGCTGTATCCCTCCGGTCAACAATCCAAAGCTCGCCCCTGCGCCCGGAACCTGTTTGGGACTGCAGTACGATAACTCCAATATTGTTCGCTCCTCGGTCGGCGTGGGCCTGATCTGGCAGTCGCCTTTCGGTCCGCTGCGCTTCGACTACGCGGTCCCGATTACCAAGGGGCCCCATGACTGGGTGCAGCAATTCATGTTTGGCGGCGGTACATCGTTCTGAGTTCGATCACCGGCCGGACCGCGACGGGTGGAATGGCGCAGCCGACTTTTTTTGAACAACCTCCTTCGTCGACGCTGGCGGACATCGCCGCGCTGACGAAGGCGCATGTGGTCGATGCCTCACGCGGCGGCCAGAAGATCAGGGGGCTGGCTTCGCTCGACGAGGCCGGACCGATGCACCTGACGTTTTTCGACAACCTGAAATACGCCGATCAACTGGCTTCGACGAAGGCCGGGGCGTGTCTGGTCAGCAGACGCTTCGAAGCCAGCGTGCCGCCGGGTGTCGCTGTCTTGCGCGTGGATCATCCGTTCCGCGAATTCGTCAAGGTCGCGCGCAAGTTTCATGGCGATGCGCTGCGTCCCCAGTCTTGGGTCGGTAACACCGGCATTGCGGCTTCCGCGGTCATCGACCCGACGGCGCATCTTGAAGACGGTGTGATTGTCGATCCGCTCGCCGTGATCGGTCCGAACGTGGCTATCGGTGCCGGTACGATCGTCGGCGCCGGCGCGTTGATCGCAGCCAATGTCAGGATCGGGAGGGACTGCAATGTCGGCGCGCGATCCTCTATTCAATGTGCCCTGATCGGCAACAATGTGCTCATCCATCCCGGCTGCAGCATTGGACAGGATGGTTATGGGTTCGTTTTCTTTGGCCCGGAGGGCCATTTGAAGGTCCCGCAAACCGGCCGCGTCCTGATCCAGAACGACGTGGAAATCGGCGCGGGAACGACCATCGATCGCGGCAGCCTGCGTGACACCGTGATCGGGGAGGGTACGAAAATCGACAACCAGGTCCAGATCGGCCACAATGTGACGATTGGGAGGCACTGTCTGCTGGCGGCCCAGATAGGCTTGGCCGGCAGCCTGACGATTGGCGACAATGTGGCGCTCGGGGCCAAGGTGGGGATCAACAATCATCTTCATATCGGCGACGGGGCCCAGGTGACGGCGATGAGCGCCGTCAAGGATGACATTCCGGCCGGCGGCCGCTGGGGTGGCCACTTCGCCAAACCGACGAGGCAGTGGTTCCGGGAGATCATTGCGGTGGAGCGTCTGGTGCGCGACAGCGCAGCCGATCCGGACCGTGAGGGGCGGGAGTAATGGAGGAGGCATCGGTCAGGTTCGAACTCGTGGATATCAACGAGATCCTCAAGACGCTTCCGCATCGCTATCCGATGCTGCTGATCGACCGGGTGATCAAGATCCGGAGCGATTACAGCGGCATTGGCATCAAGAACGTCACCTTCAACGAGCCAGCGTTTCTCGGGCATTTTCCCGAGCGCCCGGTCTATCCCGGTGTGATGATGATCGAAGCCATGGCGCAGACCGCCGGGGTCATCGGAATCAAATCGGTCGAGGGCACCGAGAAGCCGCGCGCGGTTTATTTTCTGACCATCGACAAGTGCAAGTTCCGCAAGCCCGTGATGCCCGGCGATACCGTCGAATACCACATGAGCAGCATCGGCAGGCGCAAGGCGATGTGGTGGTTTCACGGCGACGCCAAGGTCAACGGCGTGACCGTCGCCGAAGCCGACGTAGGTGCGATGCTGACTGACTGAGGAGGGGTGGACCGCGGCACGCGATCGCCTCGACCGCGCCCGGAGCGGCGCCCCTGTCCGCTCCAATCGACACGACGGAAATTCTATGTACTAATTTTCCGCATCGGGCTTGGATGCATTAGATGCGCACCGCGCTGACAGTGGCCGTTTCGGCAGCACTCATGGTTCTCTTGAACGCCGGCACGGAAGCCGGCAAAACCTGCATATCCACGGCCACAGAGGCGCTGCCGCGCATCGTCGGGCTTGTTGTCAAGAGTTCGCGGACGCGTCCGGTGCCGCCAGCGATATTGGCGTCGTGGAAGGGCCAGTCGCGGCCAATCATCGTTGACGTCGATACCGAGGCTGCGGGCGAGGCGCAAACCTATTCCTATATGTGTGTGGTTACGAAAGGGGCTGCGTTCGTGCAGCGCACGATGAACTAGACCGTTTTCGAGCGAGGTGGGGGCCGGTTCGCGTCAAGAAAACGCGTCAAGACGAGGGCCCGGTCGACGGACTTTCAGCCGGCCAGGGCGATCGACAGCCCGAGAATTATCTTCAGTCTTCGCCTTTGAGCGGCTCGCCCGCCGTCTTGCGAATTTCGCCGATGGCAATGAACGTGAGCACGGCAAGGATGGTAAGTCCTATCATCATCGCGCTACCCCATCATATCTCCCGGGCATGATTGTACGGACGCGGCGGACGATTTTCGCGCTCAATCGGTGCTCAAGCGTCTCGAAGTTTGAGCATGGCCAGGCCCAGGCGATGGGCACCGGTATCGCCTTCTTGAACCCGACCGGCCCGGTTGGCCGCGACGGGACCCGAACCATGTGGCGCAGCGATCTTGCCCGATCTGTTCAGTCAAGGGCCGGCAAGGGACCAGAAACGCAGCAATCGAAGGTAACCATACGTCACTGGACAGTACCGGCAGCCCGGGCTAACCACTGAAAAATCGAGCGAATTAGGCCCAACCCCACCAGCGATACGAGACCCTTCGATGAGTACGATCGATCCCACCGCGCGGATTGAGGATGGCGCTGTGATCGGCGAGGGTACATCGATTGGTCCCTATTGCATCATCGGCCGCCACGCCGTGATCGGCGCAAACTGCAAACTGATCGGGCATGTCCACGTCACGGCGCAAACC
>JBAVEE010000517.1:0-3951 GCA_049587575.1 Bradyrhizobium sp. | reverse complement strand
GTCCGCGGCTTCTTCCTCGGCAACATGTCGTCCCGCGCCGGCAAGATGCTGCTCGACGACATGGCCGCGATGGGGCCGGTACGGTTGCGCGATGTCGACGAGGCGCAGGCGCTGCTCGTCAACCTCGCCAAGGACCTTGCGGCCAAGGGGGAAATCACGTTGACCAAGAACCGCGCCGACGACGAGCTGGTGTATTGATGGCCGCTCCCGCAAAATTCCTGTTCGACGTGGATTTCTCGGCGCCCGACAAGATGCGCGAACGAGCCGCCACGCCGTCGGAAGTCGCCCAGAAGGTCGCCTCGGCCGAGGCCCGCGCCTATCGCGACGGTTACGACGCCGCGTTGCGCGAGGCGAAGGTGGAAAGCGACCGCCGCGCCGCGCTGGCGCTGGAGGAAATCGGTATCGCGGTCAAGGGTATCGCGGCGGGCTTTTCCGGCATCGAGGCCCGGATGGAAACCGAGGCCGTCGACGTCGCGGTCGCGGTGGCGCGAAAGCTGTGCAGCGAATTGATTGCCCGCGAGCCGCTTGGCGAGATCACCGCACTGGTGAGCGATTGCTTTTCGCAACTGGTTTCGACGCCGCATCTGGTGGTCCGGATCAACGATTCGCTTTACGAGGCGGCGCACGAGCGCATCGAACGGCTGGCCAAGCAAAGCGGCTTCGAGGGACGCCTCGTGATTCTGGCCGAGCCCGAGATCGAGACCGGCGACTGCAGGATCGAATGGGCGGACGGCGGCGTTGTGCTGGAACGCGCGGCGATCGAGGCAAAGATCGACGAATTCGTCGGACGCTACATCGCGTCCCGCAATCAGGCCTGAGCCATGGTCGAGAAGATCGTCAAGAGGAATGAACCATGAGTGACACCGACGCACAGGTTCCGCTGCCCGATCTCAACGCCGCGCACACCCCGGCGACGGATGACGTGGCTTATCACGAAGACGAGCAGGCTTCGCGCATCGCCGCCGATCTCGAGGCGGTGTTCGACGTGCCGGTGCAGGTTTCCGCGGTGCTCGGCCGCTCCAAGATGGATATCGGCGAACTGCTGAAGCTCGGTCCCGGCACCGTGCTCGAGCTAGACCGCCGCGTCGGCGAAGCCATCGACATCTACGTCAACAACCGGCTGGTGGCGCGCGGCGAGGTGGTGCTGGTGGAAGACAAGCTTGGCGTGACCATGACGGAAATCATCAAGGCCGAACGCACCTGAGGCTTTCTCATTAGAGACACGCGCATAACGGGCGCGAACAGACGAACAGGAGATTACCATGCGGCTTCTCATCGTTGGCACACTGAAGGGCCAGCTCACGACAGCCACCAAGATCGCCATGGACAACGGCGCTTCCGTCACGCATGCGGAGGACCACGAGCAGGCCATGCGCGTGTTGCGCGGCGGCAAGGGCGCCGACCTGTTGCTGGTCGACGTCGCCCTCGACATCCGCGATCTGGTGATGCGGCTTGAGGCCGAGCACATTCACGTGCCGATCGTCGCCTGTGGCATCTCCAACGACGCCCGCGCGGCCGTGGCCGCAATCCACGCCGGCGCCAAGGAATACATCCCGCTGCCGCCCGACCCTGAATTGATCGCCGCGGTGCTCGCCGCGGTCGCCAATGATTCGCGCGACATGGTCTACCGCGACGAAGCGATGGCCAAGGTGATCAAGCTGGCTCAGCAGATCGCCGGCTCCGACGCCTCCGTCATGGTCACCGGCGAATCCGGCACCGGCAAGGAGGTGCTGGCGCGCTATGTCCACACCCGCTCCAACCGCGCCAGGAAGCCGTTCATATCGATCAATTGCGCGGCACTTCCGGAGCACCTGCTGGAATCCGAATTGTTCGGTCATGAAAAGGGCGCGTTCACCGGCGCCATTGCTCGACGTATCGGAAAATTCGAGGAGGCCACCGGCGGCACGTTGCTGCTCGACGAAATTTCCGAGATGGATGTGCGGCTGCAATCCAAATTGCTGCGGGCAATCCAGGAGCGCGTCATCGACCGCGTCGGCGGCACAAGGCCGGTTCCGGTCGACATCCGCATCATCGCCACCTCGAACCGCAACCTGGCCGACGCGGTGCGCGAAGGCACCTTCCGCGAGGATCTGTTGTTCCGGCTCAACGTCGTGAACCTGAAGATACCGCCGCTGCGCGAACGCCCGGCGGATATTCTAGAACTGGCGCAGCACTTCGCCAAAAAATATGCCGACGCCAACGGCGTGCCATTGCGGCCGATTTCCGCTGAAGCAAAGCGGGTGCTGACCTCGAACCGCTGGCAGGGCAATGTCCGCGAACTGGAGAACACCATTCATCGTTCGGTGCTGATGGCGCAGGGCGACGAGATCGGCGTCGACGCCATTCTGACGCCGGACGGCGACCGCCTCGATGCGCCCAAGACGGTACCGGCGGTGGCGCACGCCACGTTCGCCGCCGAACAGGTGACCCGTGCGCTGGTCGGACGCACGGTTGCCGACGTCGAGCGCGATCTCATCCTGGAGACACTGAAGCATTGCCTCGGCAATCGCACCCATGCAGCCAATATCCTGGGCATCTCGATCCGCACGCTGCGCAACAAGCTGAACGAATACGCCGATGGCGGCCTGCCGATTACGCCGGCCGGAGCCGGAGAATTTCACCGCGCCGCCGCGACGGCGTGACCGCGATGTCGCGCGCGGATCGCTTCGGCTCGCCCGCAATGACGGTGAACCTTTCCAAACTCCGCTACGAATAATTCGGCGCGTCGGGTTTGCGAAAGATGTGAATGGGATCGCCTGGGTGCAGCCTGCGCCCGGTGAACGCTGCATAAGCGTAGAGCGCGAGATAGAGAATCGCGAGCGCGCCGATCCCGTAAAATACCCAGACCGCGATCCGTTTCATCAGGTCACAGCGCCCCGTCGCGCGACCCGGGCGACATGGCCCTGCCACAGCCACAGCAGCGGCGCGAAGATCAGTTCTCCCGCCAGACCGATCAGGATTCCGATAGTCGGCACACCATGAGCGATGACGGCCATCAGCCGTGGAACGGCGCCGAGCATCAGAATGAACATCACCAGCGAAATCCGCTCACCATGCCGCTCGATATCGGGAACCGACGACCAGTAAACCAGTCCGATCGCGAGCAGCATCCCCTTGAGAAACCGCAGATAGCTGTCCATCACCACGTTGCCGGAAAGATCCGTGAAATTGGCGCCGAAGACGACGCCGGCGAGACCGAATCCGACCAGCACCAGCCCCGCAACCGCAAAGGCGACTTGAAGAAGTTTGCGTTCCATCGCGTGACCTCTCCTGGCTCCTGGGCCACCGGACACCGGCGAGCCTTTTAGGCTGCGAACGGGGAAAAGGCCACCATCGGCGGGAAGCTGCAGCGGCGCCAATCCCGGGGCTGACAATCGGAGCGCTTTTATGGCACACCATAGCGCAGCCCGTGATGGCTGAAGAACCCACCGCTTTCGAGTTCAACATGCCCGCACCAAAGCCGCCCGCCTTCGAGACCCTGAGCCTCCATGCCGGTCAGCATCCGGATCCCGTGACGGGCGCCCGTGCCGTCCCGATCTATCAGACCACTTCTTACGTCTTTCAGGATTCCGAGCATGCCGCGGCGTTGTTCAATCTGGAACGCGCGGGGCACATCTATACCCGTATTTCCAACCCGACCACGGCTGTGCTCGAGGAGCGGCTTGCGGCCCTGGAAGGCGGCGTCGGCGCAATCTGCACGGCAAGCGGCATGGCGGCGCTGCATCTGGCGATCGCGACCCTGCTGAACGCGGGCGACCACATCGTCGCCTCTTCCTCGCTCTATGGCGGCAGTATCAACCTGCTCACGCATACCCTGCCGCGCTTCGGCATCACGACCACTTTCGTCAAGCCGCGCGCGCTGGAGCAGTTCCGCGCGGCGATCCAACCCAACACGAGGCTGGTGATCGGCGAGACCATCGGCAATCCCGGCCTCGAGGTGCTGGATATCCC
>JBAVEE010000516.1:0-6128 GCA_049587575.1 Bradyrhizobium sp. | reverse complement strand
TGGCGGCGACCTTGTAGCCGGCAGCCTTCAGCGCCTTGCTGATCGCAGCCCCGATGCCCCGCGTTCCCCCCGTCACCAATGCAACACGTGCCATGTCGAATCCCTCCCTCGGCTTTTTTGAACTACGCTTTTTATGTAGCTTCGAAATAAAGCGGGCCGTTTGACCAACATCAAGAACAAAACGCCCGGCGCGGGCCGGGCGTTTCATCTTAAATACAAAGCGTCCGGTTGCGAGATGATCTTTTCATCACGCAACGCCGCATGTTTAGTCGCGTGCAATGCACATCGCGATACCCATGCCGCCGCCGATGCACAATGTGGCGAGTCCCTTCTTGGCGTCTCGCTTCTGCATTTCATGCACCAGCGTCACCAGCACGCGCGCGCCGGACGCGCCGATGGGATGGCCGATCGCGATCGCGCCGCCGTTGACGTTGACCTTGGAAATATCCCAGCCGAGATCCTTGTTGACCGCGCAGGCCTGGGCCGCGAAGGCCTCATTGGCCTCGATCAGGTCGAGATCGCCGACGTTCCAGCCGGCCTTTTTCAGTGCCGTGCGCGAGGCCGGGATCGGCCCGGTGCCCATGATCTTCGGATCAACGCCGGCCTGGCCCCACGAGACGATGCGCGCCAGCACCTTTTTGCCTTCCTTGGCCGCTTGCCTGGCGGTCATCAACACCACCGCGGCGGCGCCATCGTTGATGCCGGAGGCGCTGCCGGCGGTGACGGTGCCGTCCTTCTCGAAGGCCGGCCTGAGCTTGGCCATCGAGTCCAGCGTGGCGCCATGGCGCGGATATTCATCGGTATCCACGATGATATCGCCCTTGCGGGACTTGATGGTGACCGGGGCGATCTCGTCCTTGAACCTGCCGGCCTTCTGCGCGGCCTCGGCCTTGTTCTGCGAATGAACCGCGAATTCGTCCTGCTGGGCGCGTGTAATCTGGTACTGCCGGGCGACGTTCTCGGCGGTGTTGCCCATGTGGTAGCCGTTGAAGGCATCCCACAACCCGTCCTTGATCATGGTGTCGACGAATTCGATCGGACCCATTTTGGTGCCGCCGCGCAGATATTGCGCGTGCGGGGCCATGCTCATGGATTCCTGACCGCCCGCGACGACGATTTCGGAATCGCCGTTGAGCAGGGCCTGGTAGCCCAGCGCCACCGTGCGCAGCCCCGAGCCGCATAATTGATTGACGCCCCAGGCCGGGCTTTCCACCGGAATGCCGGCGGCGATCGAGGCCTGACGGGCCGGGTTCTGGCCCTGGGCCGCGGTCAGGATCTGACCCATGATCACCTCCGAGACACGGCCCGGCTCGATGCCCGCCCGCTCCAGCGCGGCCTTGATGGCGATGGCGCCGAGATCATGGGCCGGCGTGGTGGCGAACGCACCGTTGAAACTTCCGACCGGGGTGCGGGCGGCGCTGACGATGACGACATCGTCTGACATGGACATCTCCTGAGTTTGAGTTCGTTGGACCTGAGGCCTAGACGGCGGGCGGCCGGATGGCGGGCCAGTCTCTCGCCGCATCCTGTTAACGTCGTTGCGGCATGTCAATTGGTCGGAGGGCGAAATCTCGCCGCAGCGCATTCAAATCGAGCCTCTTGGCAGTTTCCCAAGCAGTGCCTATGCTTTGGAATTAACCGTGCCGCACAAAACGGTAGCCGAACCGCATTGAAAATGCTTACCTTTGCTGCGATGCGTTGCTCGTAAGCCCCTCGGCGATGCCGTCGGGTTCCCGTCCTCGGTGTGCATGTGTGAGCCCATGGCGAAATCAGACCAACCCACCACGATCAAGAAATACGCGAATCGACGGCTCTATAATACCGGCACCAGCACCTATGTGACGCTCGAGGACCTCGCGGCGATGGTCAAAGAGGGCGAGGATTTTCTCGTCTATGACGCCAAGACCGGTGACGATATCACCCGTTCGGTGCTGGCGCAGATCATCTTCGAGCAGGAAAACAAGGCCGGCCAGAATTTGCTGCCGACCACCTTCCTGCGACAGCTGATCCGGTTTTACGGCGACAGCATGCAGATGGTGGTGCCGAAATATCTCGAACAATCCATCGACACGCTGACGCGCGAGCAGGAGAAATTCCGCAAGCAGCTGACCAACACGTTCAGCGGGACGCCCTTTGCTCCCCTCGAAGAACATGGCCGCCGCAACATGGAATTGTTTCAGCAGACCTTCTCGATGTTCAAGCCTTTCGTGCCGCCACGCATGGGAGCGGCGGCGGCTGCCGAGCCCGAAAAGGCCCCTGAGCCGGTCCCCGAGGCTGACAACATGGACGACCTGCGCCGTCAGATGAAGGACATGCAGGAGCGTCTCGACCGGATGTCGAAAGAGCCCAAAAAAGAAGAGTAAGGGCGTTCGCCGGACGCTGCGCAGCATCATTAGCGCGTTTACGCGCGTCTCCGGCGCGTTGCGTCCGGGACACGCCCTCGTTCAACCCGCCGCCGGCAATACCGCTTCCGCCTTCGAATCCCACGGCCGCTGCGAGGAGGCAAGCCCGATCAGGCGCCCCTGGATGAAGTCGCAGCCCCAGTCGCGCAGCATCAGCGCCGACTCCTCGTCCTGAACCCATTCGGCGACGGTCTTGATTTCCAGCCGGCGCGCCAGATCGATCAGGGTTTGCACAAAAGCGCGGTCATCGGCCGAGCGTGCGATATTCTGGACGAATTCGCCGTCGATCTTCACGATATCGACGCCGAGCTTGCGCAGATTTCGGAACGAGGTGTAACCGGCGCCGAAATCGTCGATCGCAATCCGGCTGCCGAAGTTCTTCAACCGCGTGACGAAGGCCCGGACATCATCGATGTCCTGGATCGCGACGGTTTCGGTGATTTCAACGATCAGCCGCTCGGCGACGCCCGGATGCGCGCGCATCAGCGATTCGATGGAAGCCCACCAGTCCGGATCCATCGTGGTGTCGGGGGATATGTTAAGGCTGAGCCGGACGTCCGGCGAGGCCGCCAGTTCGGCCACCACGAGCTCGAGCACGCGGTGATCGACCAGGCGTATCAGGCCGAGCTTCTCGGCGACCGGGACAATGTCCGGCGCCAGCAGAACCTGGCCGTCATCCCGCTCCATGCGAACCAGACATTCGTAAAACGACGCCTGGCGGGAGCGCGCCTCCACCACCGGCTCGAACGCCATCGCAATGCGGCGCTCATTGAGCGCGGTGACGATTTCGTCGGTGACGCGAATATTGACGCGGCGCTGGGCGTCGCGCTCGACATTCGGACGCCACAGCGAAAACGATCCGGAACGGCGGCGCTTCGACGCATCGAGCGTTTCCTGGGCGCGGTTGATCGCCTCGTCGGCGCTGCGCGCATGGCGCGGCACGCTGACCGCGCCGATCGATGCGGTAACCGAGACCGGGCCGGATTTGGTCGGTATCACCTCGTCGCGAATGCCGGCCAAAAACCGCTCGGCGGCGACGTTCATGTCGTCGACGGTGCAGTTCTTCAGGATCAGCCCGAACTTGTTGCCGGAAAACCGGCCGAGCACGTCGCCGCCGCGCAAGCGGGTGCGAATCCGCGTGGCCACTTCCGAAATCACGGCGTCCGCGACATCGAAGCCGAAGGCGTCGTTAATCCGCGCCAGGTGATCGATGCCGATCAGCATGAAGGCGCAGGAGGTGCGGAAGCGGACGGCTTCCTCGATGGCTTCGGCCAGCGATGCTATGAGATGCGTGCGGTTGAGTTCGCCGGTCAGCGGATCGTGCCGCGACAATTTCACGAGCTGCTCGTCGCGGGCGTGACCTTCGTTGTTGACGCGGACGATGCCCTGGACGCGCGCCGGCTTGCCGTCGGCGCCGGCAAACCAGCAGCCGGATTCCTCGATCCACTGCACGGGCGCCGAGGTGCTGGCGCGGACGCCGTATTCTATGCGGTAGGGCGCGCCGTCTCCGCCGTGCGCCGCCGGCGAATGGCCCAGCGCATCAGTCCGGACTGAACGCGCCGGCTCGATCAGATTGGAAAACCCCGCGCCGCTCGCCAGCGCCGCCGCCGGAATATCCGGGAAGACCGAGGCCATCTGGTCGCTCCAGACAATTTCGTCAGTCGCGACGTCCCATACGAAGGCGGCATGGCCGAGCGAAGCGAGGATCGTCGAAAGCGGGGGAGCAACGGATGTCAAGATCGCCTCGTTTCGGGACAAAGCCGGATGATTCCCGGACTCAAACATAGGGCCAGTTTTGTGCCGGACCTTATGAAAAGTTCATAAATATTCCGGAAACCATCCGGAGCGGTGTCCCGGAACCAGCCGGGCCCAACCGGCATAGCCCTTGCGAGGATCAATGTAGCAAGGGACTGAATGTCCCAAAACGTGACAATTCAGCCCGGATCGTGACTTCCGATGTCAAGCACCGATCGACCAGAGCCTGCGGTAGATGACGGCGTCGTTTTGGAGGCAAAGCCCGCCTGCGTCGCGTTGGTCCCCGTGATCTCGTCGGCGCAATGGTCGAAGAACGCCGGCCGGCAGTGGTCGCCGAATTCGATTTTTGTCACACAACTGATCGCGACCGCCGATTCGGCTCCGCCGGCGCGCGGCTTGCGGCGGGCGACCCTTGCGGATGCACGGAGCGCCTATAATGCCAGCCAAAGCCCGCCCCGCAGGTCGGGCAGCCGGACGCGGCAAATCATCTGAACACGGGCGTTAGTGCGGCCCGTCGGGTGGCCGCGGCGATCCGCTGCCGGGCTGGAGCCCTGGCGACGGCATTTCCGGCGACGGCGAAGGCGACCCAAGGTCGGGATGGACAGTTTTCGGTTGAGGGTGGTCCAGTAGCACCGATTCGGCGACCGAAGCGGCTGCCGGCACCGCCGGCGCGGGATCGACGAATTTGGCTTCGGGCTTGGATTCGGGCGTGACGAAGGCGGCCCGCCGGGCTCCCTGCGGAGCGGCTGACGCCACCTGCGCCCCGCGCCGGGCGCGCAACGCTATCCCCGACAGGAAATCCACCAACGCCAGCAACGCGAGCAGGAAATAGGTCGAACTGCCGAACCGCGGCCACAGCAGAAACTCGGCGACGGCGCCGCCGAATATGATCAGCGACAACAGATGATCGGTGAGATATTTCGCGCCGGGACGCGCGCCCTTGATGACCTCGAACAGCAGCAGAACTATGCCCAGCGCCAGCAGCATATCGCTGAGCGTCAGCGGCCATTCTGCGCCCGACATCAGCGTCAGCTTCACGATCGGCTCGGCTAGCGAAACGCCGGGCATCAGGAAGACGATGATGTTGAAGATCGCAAGCGGAATCAGAAGAAGCGGAAAACCGACCATTGACATCGGCGAGGCCTTCTTAAGGAAAACCGGAACATTCGCCGGTGAAGCACCCTCGCTTCACCGCCGGAAACCGTCTTACCTCACCCGTGGGCCAAATTCAGGCAGGGACCATGGGCCAAAGCGCCCTGCCCGAGGCTCGATCAGGATTCTTTCTTGGCCTTCAGGACCTGGCGGCCCTTGTACATGCCGGTCTTCAGGTCGAGGTGATGCGGGCGGCGCAGCTCGCCGGAATCCTTGTCCTCGGCATAGGTCGGCTTCTTCAGAGCGTCCGCCGAGCGGCGCATGCCACGCCGCGAGGGCGATGTTTTTCTACGGGGAACGGCCATGTCGGTGTCCTCTAGGGATGTTGTCGTGAGGCATCGTCCCATGAAGGACGGCTGCAGCGTTTTGGCGCAAGCTGAGATGCCGGCAAGGCCGCGCTTATAGAGGATCGAATGCCGCAAAGCTAGGTTCAAAATAGGCCAAAATGGCTCAAAAACCTCGATTTTCGTTCCAGCATCGCTGCAATTCCGACGCCTGTGCCCGGGCCATGTAGGTTCCGGCCAGACGGCGCAAGCCGGGGCCGGGATTGCGGGCGCTGCGCCGGACCGGATTGGGCAGGATTGCCGCCAGCAGCGCCGCCTCGCGCGGCGCCAGGCCCGAGGCCGGACGGCCGAAGGCATAGACGGCTCCGGCCTGGGCGCCGAACTGGCCGGACGGGCCGAGCTCGGCGATATTAAGATAGATTTCCAGGATTCGCGGCTTCGGCAGCACCAGATCGATCCAGAGCGCGAGCGGCAATTCCAGCGCCTTGCGGACCATGCTGCGGCCCGGCCACAGAAACAGGTTCTTCGCCACCTG